>NYYB01000158.1 GCA_002685755.1 Nitrospinota bacterium | reverse complement strand
CGCTCGGGCGATTTTAGCCAATTATATCATATGGTTACAAAGATTCCCGCCTCTTTTTGCTCTGTTCCGCCGCATAATGTGGGTTTGGCTAAGCTCGAGGCCGAAGGCAATGAGGTCGTTGCGCTTAACTCGGATGAGCGAAATACTTTTGAAAGGTCAGTGGCGCCCTTAATGGAAAGCTATCGATATAAATTCGGCGCGGAGCTGCTTTCGCTTCTAGAAAACTAGTTGCGTATGGCGAATTGGTTATTCGTCATGCACACGAGGAAATAATTAATTTCAGGTAGAATTCTTTATTCGCCATGCCTAGGCAATTAGAGACACAATAAGTGATAAAATTGAATTGACCAGGAAAAGGTCCGCTGGCCCGAGGGAGGAATGAAGGGATGCCCGAAATGACTATCGAGAACGAGGATGAGTTGAGAAGCCACATGGGATATCCCGAAGGGCGGGCGGCCATCAAGGAAATGCCCCGGCTCGACAGGCACTCGCGCCACTTCATCTCCCTTTGCCCTTTCATCGTCATGGCCACCGCCACCGAAACCGGGGCCGACGCCTCGCCCAAGGGCGACCCGCCCGGATTCGTGAAAGCGCTCGACGACAAAACTCTTCTTATCCCGGACCGCATCGGCAACAACCGCGTGGACACGTTCCGCAACCTGCTCATCAATCCCCACGTCGGAATTTTCTTCCTCGTGCCGGGAATGAACGAAACCCTCCGGGTCAACGGCCACGCGCGCATCATCACCGACGAGGCGCTGCTCGCCCCTTGCGCGGTGAACGGCCGGGCGCCGAAACAGGGCATGATCGTCGAGATCGACGAAGTCTACATGCACTGCGCCAAGTCCATGATCCGCTCGAAGCTCTGGGAGGCGGATCGGCACATCGATCGGAAATCTTTCCCCAGCATCGGTGAGATTTACGCAGATCGGTTCGGCGGCGGTCTCGACCCCGCCGAGATCGATCGACAAACCGCCAAGAAGCACAAGGAGCACCTCTACTAGTCCGTCCTGTCCTAATACATGAACGAGTCTTAAATTCCTGATTGAAAGGGTTTTTTTCAGATTTCAAAAGCACTGAAATTTCAGGTGATTCAATTATTGCGGAGGACAGGCTTATTATCGGGATTCGAATGAATTTTATTTCAGGAAATACAGTTATTAGCGGAGCACAAGCCCCCCACAAGCGCAAGCCGGATTTCAATAGATAACTTTGTTCAACGGATACTCGACAATACCTTCGGCTCCGGTCTGACGGAGCTTCGGTATCAGTTCCCTGACCGCATGCTCGTCAATGACTACTTCGATGGCCACCCATTCCGAATCCATTTGACTCGAGATTGTTGGGGCGTGAAGCGCCGGAATCTGGCCCGATACGCCGTCTAGTTTGGTTCTGGGAACATTCATCTTCAACCCGACCTTGGCGTACGCTTGCAGCGCTCCCTTCAGGAGCATCGCGAGCACTTCGATTTTCTTGCGCCGCCAGGTGTCTGCCCAAGCATCGCGGTTGGCGATCAGCTTTGCCGTGGATTCCACTACCACGTCCACTACTCGGAGCCCGTTCGCTCGCAGGGAAGTGCCTGTTTCGGTACCCTCGACGATGGCATCGACCAACAGCGGGGCCTTGATCTCCGTGGCCCCCCAGGAATACTCGACCTCCGCCGATATACCGTGCCCCTGTAAATACTGTTTCGTTGCCTGGACCAGTTCGGTGGCAATGCGTTTTCCCGCCAGATCCTGGACGGTCTTGATGTCTGACTCCTCAGGGACCGCCAGGACCCATCGATACGGTTTTGCCGTGGCCTTGCTGTACTCCAAATCATCCACCTCGACGACATCGGCCTGGTTTTCCAGAATCCAATCCTCGCCGGTAAGGCCCACGTCCAATATGCCACGCTCAACGTAGCGGGCAATTTCCTGGGCGCGGAACATCAAGCATTCGATCTCTGGATCGTCTATCTCCGGCCGGTAGGAGCGACTCCGGATCAAGATCTTGTATCCCGCTTTGGCAAAGAGGGCTATTGTCGAATCCTGGAGGCTCCCTTTGGGGAGGCCGAGCTTTAGCGTACTCATCTTTTTGGGTTTCCTTTCAATCGTCTATCGCCGTTGAATCCGCCAAGCATACTGCCAATTATCAATCATGCGGAACAATATACCATTTCACGGCTTACCTGTGATTCGCAAAAAGTGGATCCCACCTAGAAAGTATGGCTAGCCCCTGATATTTGCTGTCCTTTCCTTTGAGAGTACCAGACCAACTGGACATGCCTCCGTTTCGGATCCGGCGCCTATGCAGTATCGGACATCCCGCAGTCATTCGGGGCGTGCGGAGAACTTTAGGTTCACAGGTACTTTCCGAACCAGGCGATGGTTTCCTTCACGCATCTTTCGAAACACTCTGGATTGACGACCTTGTAGATGTCGTTGTGTCGGCCGTGGGGGATGCGCACAAGCTTCTTGGGCTCCACGCATGCGGCATAGACGGCCAGGGGACCATCCTCGGCCGGCACCATGACATCGTCCTCCCCGTAGATGAACAGCACCGGCCGGGGGGAGATGCGCCCGGCCACCCACTCGGGCCGGTAGCGGAACAGTGCCTCGGCGCTCTCCAGGTCATACTCGTTGACCTCCGCGATGCCGTGGACTTCCTCGATCAGCTTTGGCTTGGGCTTGTCCAGGTCGTCCGGGCACAGGTAGGTCCGGGGCACCATGGTCCGCTTGCCGGTCAGGACCCGCTCGCGCGCGGCCACCCGCACCTTCTCCTTGAGTTTGACCCACTCGTAGGCGGAGAATACCGAACGCAGCCATTTGTCCCCGTTGCCTACCCCCACCGCAGAGATCGCCACCTTCACCCGCTCGTCGAATGCCGCCACCCAGATGGCGTGAGCCCCTCCATAGCTGGTGCCATAGATCCCAATGCGGTCGGGGTCCACCCCCTCCACCGTCTCCAGGAAGGTGATGCCGTCGTAGGTGTCCTGCGCCTGTTCCAGAGGGCGGTGCCGCCCTTTCAAGCCTTCGGCGTGGCCGAAACCCCGGTAGTCAGGCGCCAGGGTGAAGTAGCCCTCCTGCGCCAGGCGCTCGGGTACGTCGATGGTGGCCAAATCCTTGCGACCGCTGTAGCCCGTGATGCAGATGACAGCGGGCCGGGGGGGATCGCCCGCCTTCCAGTCATTCGGATGGTAGAGATAGGCTGATATCTTGAGGCCGTCGCTGTAGTAGAAAATTTCCTTGCGCATCGGATTGCCTCCTTCTGCATCACTGTTTCCAGTATCTGCGTTCTGCAAAAACGTCTGTGTTCCGAAAAAATTGGATCCCCTGAAAATTCAATACTATTGAAATCAAATGAAATCCCATTCAAACATGAATTTAAGATTCGAACGTGTGTTTGTACAGGACGCGGTATATCGTTTTAGCTATATGCATGACGCACGTCATGTCAGAGCGAAACTCGATCAATAGACCTCGCCAAAGCATTCGTATTATGAGGAATCTTTTTTTGCGGAGCAAAGTAGGCTGGTATTTTGAAGCAAGGCGAGGAAAGGCCGGATTCAGGCAAAATTATTTATTACACATGCACATTTTATGGAGTTCTCGACGGAAAGCGCCATCGAGGAAGTATAAAAAGGTCGGATTTTGCTAATTTGAGAGCGTTGCCGCATAATTCCAGATTAAACGATAACCTGGGCGAAGGACATCATGGTTCGCCATCCACCGCGCGAAATTTTCCGCTTGGCGGAAATAACGGTTCCCGCCCGCCCGTCAGGATGTATATTGAGCGGTGTTCATCCATCACGCGAATCCGGCTTGCGGCCAGCCTCTTTCGAAGACGAATCCGGCCCGGCGGAATCGTTTCCTCTTTCTTCCCGAAGGGAGTGCGGCAATGACAAGGAAAATCGAATGCTTGGACTGGCCCGACAGGCTCGACGTCTGGACGCCTTATTCGATGGCGGTGAAGGCGAGCGGAGGAACGACCGTCTATTTCGCGGGGGTCACGGCGGCTCCTCCCTATCACCATCATCCCCACCGCTCCGAGGAGTTCGACACCCTTCCGGACGATCTGCCGACCCAAACGCGCATGGCCCTGGAGAATATAAAGAAAAGCCTCGCGACCGTGGGAGGAACCTTCAAGGACATCGTTTTTTTTCAGTTCTTTTCGACGACGATGGAGGGAGCCCCCGAGGCCGGCGCCATCCGGAAGGAATATTTCGGAGACCACCGCACCGCCAGCACCACCCTGCAGGTCGTCCGCCTGGCCACTGATCCCCGGTGTCTCGTGGAGGTCAACGCGATTGCGGTCGTGGACTGAGCGCGGGCATGTAAGTGTTCGCAATCGATGGAAAATTACCCGTTCGCCTAGAAGGGGTTTCAGGAAATTCAGTATTTTGCGGAACACATCGGTGAGCGGGCCGGCGATTCCTCAGTCGAGTCGAAAAAGGTTTGTTCATAAGGAGGGGGCATATGGAACTCATTTTGTTGGGTACGGGATTCCCATCGGCCAATCAAAAAAGCGGCCAGGCGGACGCCATTGTCGCGAACGGTAATTTCTACCTTGTGGATGCGGGCAGGAACGTCTCGCGCCAGATCGCGGCCACCGGCTTTCCGATCAAGGACGTGAACCATGTGTTCTTTACACACTTCCATCTGGACCATTACTCGGGATTCGGAGATTTTATTTTTTCGCGCTGGATAGGGGGCGCCATCACGCCTTTCAAGGTTTACGGGCCTCCCCCGATCGAGGAAATTGTCGAGAGGACACTCAACTGGCTCCAATACGACATCGATCTGCGCGTTCAGGAGGGGAGGGTGTACGAGGGAACCCGCGTTGAGGTGCAGGTGCTCTCGCCGGGCGATTCGCTGGAGATAGACGGGTTGCGGGTCAGCGCCGAAAAGGCGACCTATCACGGAAACGTCGAGGGTCTTCTCTCGTACCGGTTCGAGGCGGAGGAGCGTAATATAGTCATCGCCGGCGATGGCGCCCCCACGGAGAAGCTGCTCACCTTTGCAAAAGGGGCCGATGCGCTGTTGATGCATCCATGTGTGCCGGAGTTGTTCGTGAAAAATGCGAGAAACCTCGAGCAGGCCAGACTGACGATTGCCCGTCACGCAACGGCCGAAACGGTGGGTCAGACAGCCACGAAAGCCGGGGCGGGCACAGTGGTTTTATCCCACATCTGTCCAGTCGGAGCGGTGGACGAGGAGGTGGGCGAGGAGGTTTCGCGCCATTTCGGTGGCGAAGTCATCGTCGGAAAGGACCTCCTTCGCATCTAGGTCTGTCCCCTCGCGAGACTGGATTATAAGAGATGGGTAATCTTTCACTCGCCGCCCGGCCTCATGCCGCGGCGACTGAAAAGAAGCGCTCCCACCGCGACTCAACTGGTATCGCCGCGGGTATCCCATCCCGTGCAAATATTCATCTGATTCCTAACTCCCTTTTCATAATGGACCTTTTGATGCCAAGATTCTGTCTGACTATGGCGAATTTCTTGCATGACTGAAATAGACAGGTTGTAGGCTAGGGGGGTCGCGCATGCCGGATAAATTGATTCGAATGGCCGTCATTCTCGCCGACGGTGTCGGGCACGACGTTTTGCCTGTTGCAACAGAAGTGATTCAGGCGGCTGCCCGCGCCTGCGGCGTCGAGGTGGAGCCGACGGTTTATGGCTACGGAGCGCAGCGTTATCTCGAAGAGGGCTCGCCCCTTCCCGAGGATGTGCCGGGCCTGGTGCGAGACCTTGCTTCGAAGCATGACGCGATCTTTTTCGGTAGCGCCGGTGTCGATCCCAGGGTGCCGAAGGAGGTGAACTGCCGCCCACTGCTGCCGGAACTCCGTCGCGGTCTAGACCTTTATGTGAATTTCCGGCCAGCGCCCCTGCTGGATCGCCGGTTTTCCCCGCTTCTCGTGGATGTTCCCGTCGATCTTGTGGTGATGCGGGAGAACACCGAAGGCAAGATATCGAGCCGAGGGGAGGTTTTCAAGGAAGGAACGCCCGACGAGGTGACCGTCTATGACGACATCAACACCTACAAAGGGATAGAACGGGTCTGCCGCTATTCCTTTGAGTACGCGCGTTCCCGCGGCTATCCCAAGGTGTCCATGACGGACAAGGGCGGCGGAGTGGGTATTTGGTACCGGGTGTTCTGGGAGGTGGCCGAAAAATATCCCGACGTGGAGGCCGAGCACATTTTCATCGACACCCTCTGTGCGGAATTGCTCCGGCACCCCGACAGTTATTCGGTCATCGTCACAAACGATATTTTCGGGGATATCCTGAGCGATCTCTGCGCGGGTCTTGTGGGCGGTATGGGCATGGCGGCTTCGGGGTGTATTCATCCCGGAAGAGTGTGCATGTTCGAGCCCGTTCATGGCACAGCCCCCGACATCTGTTTTCAGGACAAGGCGAACCCTTTCGCCGCGGTTCTTACCGGTCGTATTTTGTTGGATACCCTGGGTCACCGGAAAGCGTCCGAACTCATATGGGAGGCCGTTCGGCTCGCCGTTAAGGAAGATAAACTCACAGGTGATTTGGGTGGCAAGCTGGGAACGCGGGCGGTGGGTGATTGCCTCGTCGAGACAGTTGAAAAGCTCGCCAAAGAAGGGGGCGCTTAGGATTCGGAGAGCGGAAGAGTCTGAGCAGAGGCGCCGAACCCGGCGAAAAACAATAGGATTGCTCCAGGAATCCACACGGATACTCTGATTCGACATGGACCGGTTTTGGGGGGAGAAGGCCGGTCACCGCGCAAGTAATTGGCTTTCAGGGTAATTTTCGGTTGGAGCACCGCACTGCGGCACTCTTGGAAAAGCCGCAAGGTTTCGATAAACATCATCAACCTGTGCATGGCGAATTCTTGATTGCGAAAAGATGGGAGCCGATCAAGACCGATTTCCCTGACAATTCCATATATTTCCCTGTTAAGCAGGGAATTTGACAAAGACGGGTTCCCCGTAGACTCCCTCTCCGCCAAAGAGTCATTCATCTTTCTTAAGTAAGGATTGCGGGAAGACACATAAAAAGTCGCTCGAGACCGGAATGACTCTATTCAAGCACTGGTATTGAAAATGCCGGCAGAGGTCTTGCACAAAAGCCTTTTCCGATATATTAGGTCCATCTGACGTGTATCTGAGAAATGCCGGAAAGGGTCACCATTGCAAATCGACGCCGCGCTCTTCGCCGCCTTGGCCGCCGCCTTCTCCTACGCCTGCGCGGACATGGCCGCCCGAGCCGGCCTGCAGCGCACCAACGCTTTCGTGGGCTCGACGATCGCCTTGGCGAGTTCGTTATTTTTCCTCTCGTTGGTCATCCTGATCCAGCGGACGCCCTTCCCCGCGCCGGGGACGCACTACCTTTGGGTGGTCGCGGGGGGCGCCTGCAACCCCGGGATGTTCTTCATCTTCTTCCTGATCGGGATCTCCAAGATCGGCGTCTCCCGCGCCGCGCCAATCAAGGGCACCTCACCCCTCCTGGGCGCGCTGCTGGCCATCCTCATCCTGTCCGAGCGCCCCTCCTGGGTTCACCTGGTCGGGGTCTTATTCGTCGTCTGCGGAATCGCCGTGATCACCTCGGGCGGCACGGGGGAACGCTTCCAGCGGAGAGACATCCTCTGGCCCATCGCCGCCGCGGTCGCCTCGTCCTTCGCCGCCGTCTTCTGGCGGGCGGGCCTCCCGGCCTTCCCCGACCCCATCGCGGCCTCGACCGTCGGTGTGCTCACGGCGCTCGTGGTCGTGGCGGCGTACACTGCCTTCGCCGCGTGGGGGGAGATATCGGAGGGCGTCCGGAGGGCCTGGAAGCCTTTCCTGCTCTGCGGCCTAGTGGCCGCGTGCGGCTACTTCTTCTACGCCAAGGCGCTTCAACTCGGCGAGGTCTACCGCATGCTCCCCCTCATCCAGACCTCGCCGCTCATCACGGTCGTCTTCTCCATCATTTGGATCCGGAAGACGGAAGACATCACCTGGCGGGTTCCCGTGGGCGCGGTCCTCTCCGTCGGGGGGGCGATCCTCGTGAATTTGAGGTGGGGCGGGGTTTAGGAGCGGTCGTGCGCCTTTCCCTTCACGGCAAGCCTTCGCCGTTCATTTTCCTTAAATCGAAACCTGTTGCCGCATCCATCATTGGGTCCCCGAGTTCCTGAGCCGGCAAGTTGTGCGCACGGACCCTGGAAAGAGAAACGAGGTCTCAGAGCAGGATTGCGGGATGAGCTCTTGAATCTCGAAAGATTCGATAGGCTAGATGAAGCAAAGGTGCTGGTTGAGCGCTGGCGGCATATCTACAACAGAATCAGGCTGCACAGTTCACTGAGCTATCGGCCCCCAGCACCTGAAACGATAGAACCATGGCCTCCGGGGTTCGCTCCGCTTCGCCCTTCGTCCTTGGTTCCAGAACCTTCGTAGCTAGTGGTGCTAATATTGAGGGGAGGTCAGGGAAACCTGGAATCCGGTTGGGCTTTTGGACAGGTCGGCGTCCGGCAAGGCGGGCCGCCCGAGGTCATGCGTTCATCGGAATCGTGCGTAGGCGCTCCCCCCTCTTCGAGTCCGGCCAATTTGCCCTTCATTGCCCGAAGGCCATATCGTTCATTAAACATTCGAATTCTTGATGCTTTATTCACTTAGATAGAGAGCGCCTGTTGAAGGGTTCAGAGTCCAACTGAGGATCGGTGTCCGGCGAAACACCGCCTAACAGCCCCTGGTTTTTCTACGGCTGGGTTGTCATCGGTCTCTCTTTCGCCACGCAGGGGTTTCATTCCACGGCCCGCACTTCTTTCTCCGTTTTTCAGGTTCCTCTTATCGAGGAGTTTGGCTGGAGCCGGGGCGCGCTCGGCGGAGCCTTTGCCTTTATGATGGTCGTTTACGCACTTACCGGTCCGTTTGCCGGTTCTCGGTTTGAAAGATATGGACCCCGAGCCGTCATACCCTGGGGGTCGGTTCTCATCGGTATTACCCTGGCCGGGGGCTTCTTTATTAACTCTCTTCTGCACGTCTACATTCTCACCGGTGTATTCCTGGCGGTTGGTCATGCCTTGAGCGGGTTTTCAATGCACGGCGCGCTCATACCGCGTTGGTTTTCCAAGAAACGGGGGCTTGCAGCGGGAATAAGTCTCTCCGGAGCCGGAGTCGGCTCGCTTCTCCTTGTGCCTGTCCTTGTATGGACGATCGAATCCTACGGTTGGCGGGCGGCTTATTTGATTTTCGGATTGGCGCTTCTTTTGGTTCTTGCTCCGGCGAATTTCCTTTTGCTTCGAAATCGAGCCGAGGACATGGGTCTTTCCCTGGACGGTCTCCCTTCCGGGGAATCCGAAGAGCCTCCCGAATCTTCTCGGACCGAAAAAAAAGCAATGAGCGCCGGCTGGGTTTTTATGTCCATGAGAAAGGATCCGCGGTTTTGGATACTTGGCCTCATCTCTTTTTTTATTGGATTCAGCAACAATACCATTATGAGCCAGCTCCAGCTCTACTTCGTCGACGCCCATTACAGTATGGCGAGTGCCGCCATCGTTTTAGGCATGTCGGGGTTTTTCCGCATCGGAGGGGGCGTCGTCAATGGGTGGGTGAGCGACCACTTGGGGCGCCGGATTGGTTTGGCTCTTTCCTCCTCGCTATCGGCGGCGGGGGTCATTCTCCTGCTCCTGATCCCCGGGCTCGGAGCCGCTCCGTATCCAGGCTACTTGTTCGCAATAATCTTCGGTTTTGGAGGAGGGGGGATGAGCGCCTGCTTTTCGGCGTTGGTGGTTGATACTTTCAAAGGCCCCTCATTGGCGGTTATCATGGGTATCCTGGGAATTTCATACGGAGCGGGTGGCGCCTTGGGTCCCCCGCTGGCGGGTTATACCTTCGACGTGGTGGGAAGTTATACGGCTCCCTTCTCGTTTATCGTTCTCGTTCTTTTTGCGATGATTGTTATCTCTTTTTTTGGTTTAAAGGAGCATTCCAAGTAGTCGGTGAGATGAAAATTTACCTGATAATTCCTTGTGGTTCCATGCATGGTGAATTCCTGGTTCGCTGTGCATAGGCCTTTATTGTGAGTTAAGTATCGGAGGATTGGTCATGGCTGTGAAATACGGGGCGGAACAGGTGGTCTCCCGGTTGAGAGATGTTCTGAAGGAGGATGGTCTGATTTTCGTTGCGGCAGTGGGTTCGGGGATCTCCGCGAAATTTTCCGAAAGGGGCGGCGCCGACATCATCGCCACCTACAGCATCGCGAAATACAGGATGATGGGTTTCAGCCGGGTGAGCTATCTGCCCATCTGTGACGCCAACGCCATCACGGAGGATTTGGGAAAAAACGAGATTCTTCCCATCGTGCGGGATACGCCCGTCGTCGCCGGCGTCTTCGCGCCGAACCCCACTCTCAACACTCAAGTTCTTCTGGACGAGTATGCCCGTCTTGGGTTCTCGGGGGTGATGAATTGTCCCACCATCGCACTGCTCGACGGATGGTACCGCCAAAGCCTGGAAGACATGGGCATGGGTTACGAAAAAGAGGTGGAGCTTACGCGGCTGGCCGCGGATATGGGGTTTTTCACCCAACCCTTCGCCACCAACTCGGAGGAAGCCGAACGGATGGTCGAAGCGGGCGCCCACATGGTGATCGCGCACTTGGGGGGGACCGTCCCTGTGGATGAGCCGGAAGAAAGGGAAAGACAGATCGAGGAATCGGCGAAGAAATGCATTGTCATCTTCGAGGCGGTTAAAAAAATAAAAGAAGAAGTCTTCGTCGCCGTTCATGGCGGCCCTTTTGCTTTCCCCGAGGATGTCAAAGAATTGAAGAAACGGATTCCCATGTTGGAAGGTTTTCTGGGAGGCTCGAGCGCCGAAAGACTGCCTGTGGAAGGACCCATTCGCAAGGCCGTCAGCGATTTCAAGTCCATCAAGGCTTGAGAAGGATTCGGCATGGTGACGATCGCCCTCCTGGGAACGCATGACACTAAGGGAGCCGAGCTCCATTTCGTTCGGGAAAAACTCATCCAGTTCGGAGCGAAGGTCCGGGCGGTGGACATGTCCACCCTGCGGGAAGAAAAGAAATATTCTCCGGATCATCCCCCTTCCCGGCTGGCCGGGCTGACGGGGCGGAGCTTCGAGGAGCTCTCGGCCCTTCCGAAGGCCGAGGCGTCGGAGGTTATTGTCGAGGGCGCGCTGAAATTGCTCCAGGGTTGGCTCGATGGTGGGGAGTTGAACGGCGCCATCGCCCTGGGGGGAGGGAGCGGCGCCGCCATGGCGTGCGCCGTCTTTCGAGGCCTCCCTCTGGGATTTCCCAAGGTCATGGTTTCGACCATCGCTTCCGGGGACGTGACTCATTATGTGGGCACCCGCGACCTGACGATGGTCCATTCGGTCCTGGATATCACCCTGAACCGGATCACCCGGCCCATATTCGCCGCCGCCGCGGGTGCGATTTGCGGAATGGCGAGGGCGCTGCCGGTGGAGAAGGGCGCCGACAAGCCTCTGGTTGCCGCTTCGATGTATGGAATCACACAGCCCTGTGTTTTCAGCCTGAAGGAGATTCTCGAGAACGAGGGTTTTGAGGTCGTCATTTTCAGCGCCGGCGGAAACGGTGCGCGAGCGCTCGAAGAACTAACGGCCGAAGAGCACATCGATGGCGTACTGGATATCACGACAACCACCATGATCGACGAGATCGTCGGCGGGATCCGGGGAGCGGGGCCGGGCCGGCTCGAAGCGGCATGCTCACGGGGGATTCCACTCCTCGTGGCGCCAGGCGCGTGCGAATGCGTGAACTTCGGTCCTCCGGAAACGATCCCCGAAAAGTTCATAGATCGCATTTTCATCCGGCACACAGCCACGACCACTCTTATGCGGGCGACCGCGACCGAGATGCGGGAGCTTGGCGCTAAAATGGCGGAAAAATTGAACCGCGCGAGGGGGCCGGCGGCCCTTTTGGTTCCCCTTCGGGGATTTTCCCGGTACGACGAAGCGGGCGGACCCCGGGCGATGGACTTCGCGGGAAATCCGGCGGGGACATTCCATGACCCGGAATCCGACATGGCTTTTCTTGAGGGAGTAAAGTCCACTCTAAATCAAGAGAGGGTGCGTCTGATGGAGCCGGATCTCCACATCAACGATGAGGCTTTTTCGAAAATAGTGGCTGAGGTATTTCTTTCCCTTGTAAAATAATACGGAAAACGGAAACCCTTTGGCTGATCCTTCTCCTCGTTGGGCGTGACTTTTCCAAATAAAATACCCTTCTTGATGATTTTTTACAGTCCTCGGATTGAGATGTCCTTCACGGGCGCTCGCTCGACCCGGTTGATGAGCGGGGGGCCGAAGATGGGGCAATCGATCTCGAAGACGTCGCCCGGCTCCGCGAGGAGGCCGTCGCTGAAGCACAGTGTCGCCGCGCCGAAAAAGTGTACGTGCACGTCGCCGGGCCGGCGGAACATTTCGTATTTGAAGTGATGGTGTTCGAGATTTCCGAGCCAATGGGACATGTTTTCCTCGCCGCTCAGAAACTCTTTTTCCCAGATGACTTTTCCGTCCCGAACGACCTTCGTCCGCCCGCGTACGTCGGCGGGAAGATCGCCCACTAGGACGGCCGGGCCCGCCGCGCAGGCGCGAAGCTTCGAGTGGGCGAGGTAGAGATAATTTTGCTTTTCCAAGACGTGGTCGGAGGACTCGTTGCCCAGGCAGTGGCCAACCCGATGAGGCGTGCCGTCGGGGGCGATGACGTAGAGCCCGACGATCTCGGTCTCCTCGCCCATGTGCAGGGCGAAGGCGGGCATCGGCAGCGGTCTGCCCGGAGGCGAGAGGCAGGTGCCGTCGCCCTTGTAGAACCACTCGGGTTGAACCCCCGTAGCCTCTCCTTTCGGCTTTCCGCCCTCGACGCCCATCCGGAACATCTTTGTCGAGTCGGTGAGGTTTTCCTCTTCGTCCGACGTTTTTAAATGCATTTGATCGCGCGCGTCGGCGCTGCCCAGGTGCGTCAGGCCCGTTCCGGTGACGAGGCAGTGAGCCGGGTCCGGATGGGTGAGCGGGGGCAGGAGCCTTCCTTGAGAGGAGACGGCTCCGTAGCCTGTATTCTCGTTCGAGATACGCTCCTCGGCAAGGCCGGAGAGGGATCTTCCTTCGGCGATGGCGTCCAGGGCGAGCTGGTGGGTGCTCTCCGTGCCATGCAGAATGACGATCGTCCCTTCGGCATGGTTCAGGATTCCCACACGGGTCTCGAAGTTTTCGGTCAAGAACTGGACGAGCAGCATGAATCTCTCCTTATTGAGCTGAAGAGAAAAAGATGAAGGGTCTCCTCGGCGTTTCTTGCGGGTTTGTATCCGAGGCCGTAATCTAGTTCATCTCGGCTCTCCGCGACAGTCCAGGCGCGATTGCCGAATTCTTTCATTTCCGCATTCTTTGAGGGCGCAACCCATGCCGAACCCCATACCCCTCGGCGTCTTTGGCTACCCGGCCGGCCACATTCTCTCCCCGGTGCTTCACAACGGGGCGGCCGAGGCTCTGGGCGTGGACTACCACTATCTGGCCTACGAGGTGCGTCCCGAGCAAATCGGCGAGGCCGTGCGCGGGGCCCAGTCGATGGGCTTCCGGGGGCTCACAATCACGATACCCCATAAGGTGGCCGTCACCGAGTTCGTCGACGAGATGAGCGAGGACGTCCGGTTGATGGGCGCCGTCAACACGCTGGTTTTCGAAGAGGATGGCCGCATCGTCGGCCACAACACGGACGGCATTGGCTGGCTCCGGTTCGTTGAGGAGACGACAGGGGAGTATCCCAAGGGCAAGCGCTGCCTGGTTCTGGGTGCGGGAGGTGCGGCGCGGGCCATCGCCGTCAAGATTGCCCAGTGCGGGGCGGAGCACCTGGAGATCCGGAACCGCACGGCCGAGAAGGCGGCGGAACTGGCGCGCTTCGTCGAGGAGAGCATCCCCGGCGCGAAGGCCTCCAGCGGGGGGCTGGAGAACCTGCAAGAAGCCGCCGCTGGATGCGGGCTTATCGTGAACACAACCAGCCAGGGCATGTGGGGGGACGCCGAGCGTGAGGCGGCCTCGCCGATTCCCGAGGATGCCATCCCCGAGAGCGCCATCTGCTCGGATGCGGTCTACATCCCGCCCGACACGGCTTTCCTGAAAGCGGCGGAGCGCCGCGGCGCGAAGACCGTCCGGGGAACGGGCTGGCTCGTCTATCAGGGAGCCGCGTCCTGGAAGTTGTGGACGGGAACTGACATGCCCACCGACCTGGTGATGCAAAAGCTCCTGGACGCGCTGGACAAACGCATCAAGGGCGAGGACTAGTCCTCCAGCGCTCNTCTTTTTGACGCGGTTCTTGCGCATNNCGAATTACTGATTCACAAGGCACAGGAAAGTTAGCCGAAATTTNAGAAACGAAGAGCGTTGCNGCATAATTCNGGTTTCCATCTTATAAGGAGGCGGCCTCCTGATGCAGGGCTACCGCAAGGGACTGACAAATTACGGCGACCCGGATTTCAGCGCGTTCATCCGGGGGGCTTACGCGAGGGGGTTCGGCCTGACGGAGGAAGATCTCGAGCGCCCCATCATCGGAATCGCCCAAACCTGGAGTGAACTCAACCCGTGTCACCGAAACCTCCGGGAGGTGGCCGAGGCCGTCAAGCGCGGGGTTTGGCAGGCGGGCGGTCTGCCCCTCGAATTTCCGACAATTTCCCTCGGCGAAATTTACCTCTCTCCCACCGCCATGCTTTTCCGGAACCTCCTCTCGATGGACACCGAGGAGATGATCAGCGGACAGCCCCTCGACGGCGTCGTACTCCTCGGAGGGTGCGACAAGACCCTCCCTGCCCAGCTCATGGGAGCGGCCAGCGCCGGCGTGCCCGCGCTTACCGTCACGGCGGGCCCGATGATCGGCGGGCGCTTCGATGGGAAAAAACTCGGCGCCTGCTCCGACTGCCGGGGGATGTGGAACGAGTTCCGGGGCGGTGCGATGGACGAGGAAACGCTCGAACAGGTCCAGGGCGAGCTCTTCCCTTCGGCGGGCCACTGCATGGTCATGGGCACGGCGAGCACGATGGCATCTCTCACAGAGGCGCTGGGGATGATGCTGCCCGGTCTTGCCGCCATTCCAGCCGTCAATTCGCGCCGCCTCCGCATGGCCGAGGAGAGCGGGCGCCGCATCGTCGCGATGGTCACCGAAAGTCTAACGCCCGAAAGGATCATGACGCGCGAGGCTTTCGAGAACGCCATCCGCATCCTCATGGCGGTGGGCGGATCGACGAACGCCGTGGTCCACCTCCCCGCCATCGCCGGCAGGCTCGGCGTCGATCTGCCCCTCTCGCTCTTCGACGATCTCTCCCGCACGACCCCCCTCATCGCCAACCTCCGCCCCTCGGGCGCGGAATATCTCATGGAAGACCTCGCCGAGGCGGGCGGGATTCCCGCCGTCATGAAAGAGCTCGAACCACTCCTGAACGGCGGCGCGATGACCGCGACAGGAAAGACAGTCTCCGAGAATCTCGCCAGTGTCCCCCGTGCGAAGGGCTGGCAGGACGTGATCCTCCCCCGCGAGAAGCCCCTCGCTCCCGAAGGCGGCATCGTCGTCCTCCAGGGCAGCCTCGCGCCGGAGGGCGCCGTCATCAAGGTATCCGCCTCCTCGCCCGACAAGCTCACGCACACGGGCAAGGCCGTCGTCTTCGCCTCCCAGGAGGACATGATCAATCGGATCGACGATCCCGATCTGGGCGCGACGGCGGAGAGCGTCTTCGTCCTCCAGAACACGGGGCCCGTCGGCGGGCCGGGCTTTCCCGAGGCGGGTTTCCTCCCCATCCCTAAAAAACTTTTGGAAGCCGGCGTGCGCGACATCGTCCGAGTATCCGACGCGCGCATGAGCGGGACGGCGGGTGGCACCACAGTGCTCCATGTGTCCCCCGAGGCCGCCGTGGGCGGTCCCCTCGCGCTCGTCCGGGACGGCGACGAGATCCGCCTCGACGTGCCCGACAGAAAGCTCGATCTTCTCGTCGACGAAAAAGAGATGGCCCGCCGACGCGCCGAATGGCGGCCCCCCGCCCCACCTTACCGGCGGGGCTACCGGGGTCTTTTTCTCGAGCACGTCCTTCAGGCGCCCGAAGGGTGCGATTTCGATTTTCTCCAAAAAACCACTGTGCCCCGCGAGAAGTAGTTACCATTTAGGTTGAATAGCTTGAGAGGGGCGTTTGATGGGACCCGGGCGCGGCAAAATACCCTTTGCATGGCGAATTTCCGATCAAGAGGCATCGACGTGTTAAACAGGCTGGCCCGATGTAATCTCAAACTATCGGTTCGTGTGAGCGCGATACCAATCAGGCAATTGAATCCAGCGCCGAGACAGGAGAAACTGTCGATGTCTCCCGGTTTCGGAACATCGAATCTTGACCTAACGATTCGCCTTGGCTCAATACCCCGATCAGGCGGGGCACATCGACGAGTTTGTCGGATTAGTAAGACCAATTTCATTTTGCGCGAAGGTTTTTTTCTTCGGCCATGCCAAAAGGATACGCTCCAATGAAGATCAGTTTTCAGGTTGCAACGCCTGAGGTCGATACGCCTTTACTCCCAAGCGCACAAGGCGCGCTGGGCGGCAATCTGCGGGTTCTTTCGGACTTGGGCTATGAGGGAGTTGACCTTTCACTTCGAAAGCCCCGGGACCTTGATCTCGATGCCATCAGAAAAGAAGTTGAGAAAAATAGCCTGGAAGTTTCCTCCATTCACACGGCCGCCATCGGATTTCAGGACTCCGTATGGCTTTGTCATCCCGACGAAGCGATCCGAAAGGAAGGGATGGATCGCCTGAAAGGTTCGTTGGACGTCGCGGCATTTTTCGGCGTGGGGGCCACTGTCGGGACCTTCCGGGGGCGATTGAGCGAAGGGGAAGAGCACGAGAGATCCCTCGGCTGGATGCGCGACGCTATCAGGGAAGGTTCCGATTACGCCGCCGAGAAGGGCGCGCGTATCCTTTTTGAACCGCAGCACCGGCACCGCTATGGCAACAATTTTATTTATAACGCCCAAGAGGGTGTGGCTTTCGTAGAGGAGATCAATAGTCCCGGCCTTGGGCTCATGCTCGATACTTTTCATATGAACATCGAGGATGTGTCCTTCTCAAGAAGCATCGTGGACGCAAAGGACCACCTGGGTCATATGCACATCTCCGATAGCAACCGCCTCTACCCCGGAGCGGGCCATGTTCCGTTCAGGGAAATTATCGACACCTTAAGAGCGATTGATTACGAAGAATTCCTTGCGATTCAGGTGCGGATGCCTCCGGATTTCCAGACCTCCGCCGCGCTTGGGATTGCCAATTTGCGGAGCCTTCTTTAGTTTGTGCGGAAGGTTGAAAACGGAAATATCTCTCCGTCTCGTGCATGGCGAATCGCTAACTGGCCAACAATGAGCGTCGATCAATTTTTTTCCAAGATAATTCCCTGTCATAGTAAATGAAAAATTTTCATGCAAAACGGGGAATTTGACGGAGGAGGTTGGAGGGGCTTTCGCCCAAGGGCAGGGCGAGGGAATGTTTGATTATAGGTAAAAATAATTATTCGCCATGCGCAGGCGGTGGGACGGTCCTGAAGTGGCAAATTATGAATGGTAATACCGAGGCGAATTACCCATTCTTCACCACAGGTTATCGGACACGGCGGGCGCGAGGAGTCATCCCTCGAAAAAGCGCCGGACGTTGTTCAGCGAGGCCGGAATGTCGATATCCCAAGCACGGTACGAACCTCCTCCGGTGTGGGGGAGAAGGACGACGTTGGGCAGTTCTCTCAAAGGGCTGAACTCCGGAAGGGGTTCCATCTGATAGACATCGAGCCCGGCCATGGCGATTCCGCCGCCTCGCAGCGCTTCGACGAGCGCATTTTCGTCCACGATGGCGCCCCGGGCTACGTTGATAAGCGTTGCCTCGCGCTTTAAGCGGTCAAGCTGCGCGGAGCCGATGAGCCCCTCGCTTTCGGGCGTGTGGGGCAAGGACAGCACGAGATAGTCCGCGGCGGCAAGCAACTCGTTCAAGGGCAAATAACTTGCCTCGAAGGTGGCTTCGACATCCTTCGAATGCGCGCTTCGCTGGTAGTAGTAGATCTCCATTCCGAAAGCGAGGCAGCGTTTGGCGATCTCCATTCCGATATCACCCAGGCCGATGATGCCGACCTTGGTGCCGAACAGCTCGTTCATTCCTTCGATTTGCACCCAGTTGCTCTTGAAGTTCCACTGGCTGGTACGGATAGGTTCGACATCCATGCCGACATAGTCGGCGCCGCTCACGGCCCGGTGACCGGGGACGACTTTTCTTGCGCAGGCAAGCATGATGGCCATTGCCTGCTCGGCAACCGTCATGCTCCGCAAGAGCACCTGGGTTCCGACAGGAATGTTCCGCTCGGCCGCTGCCGCAACATCGATATTCTTGCAGTTGAGGCCGTGTTTTTGAATGAACCTCAAAGAATCGCCCGCACGGATCACCGACCCCGGAAGGTTCGCCTTATAGCAGAGGATGGCGTCCGCATCCGGTACGACCGAAAGGAGCGCTTCTTCATCCTCGGCCTCGGGGGTGAGGATCTGAAACTGCTCCGTGGACGGGTTTTTCAGCACGCGCTCCACAAACGCGCCTGCGGAAACGTCGGTGACGAGAAGACGGACAGCAGACATGAACACCCCCTATCGCGCGGCCCATCTCCGCGCCCGGATTGAGATTTCCTTCCCGAGGTGCTGGCCCCGCTCGACGAACGAGGCGGTCCGTCGGGGAAGACCAGCAAAGGTGATGGACCAGCCGGGCGAACGGAATTAGGCCGGATCCCCCTCAGGGTCTATTGTGGCCTTTCAGGCGCAAGCTTGCTGAGCCGATCGGGCCCCGGAGAAAACACCTCCTCCAAGACGAGGTCGCCATCCCCGACATTTTCGGTGGAATGCTCCTTGTCGGGAGGAAAGACCACCACCCCACCCGGGCCGAAGGTTGTCTCGTCATCCTCGCAGGCGAAGCGCGCTTTTCCTTCAAGCACGATGGTGACCTGCTCCTCGGGATGACTGTGGCGGCCGGAAAGGGCGTGGCCCGCGAATATGGTCTGCCTTAAATGGTGATACGCTCCGCCGCGACAACGCGCTGGACACGGCCCCCCGGATCGTGAGGAGGCAGATCGTCCCAGTTGTACGCCTGCATTACTGTTCCTTCCCTCATATAAATTCAGAGAAATCGTTACGGGCTCTCTACCCGCTGGCATCCCCTTCCCGCTTCGTGGAATGGTGGGAATGACATTGGACCACCCATCTCATATGAGATTTCACCCGAGATAATGCAACAACGCTCTCCTCTTTTCAAATTCCGTACGACTTGGACGGATTATTGTGGGGAATAATCCTCAACTCGGTCACAACACATGAAATTCAGGAATTAAATGGAACTCCCGGGTCCAGGAGAGGGAAGGAGCCGCTCATCTCCCCCCATTCCCTTTTTCGAACCTGAGCAGCGAGATGATCGCAGTTGGCCACAATCATGCACTCCGTTGTCCGAAGGTTGGCAAGCCGGCCGCCGCTTCCGTGTCCCGGAGGAAGAGGGATGTCACCCTCAACGGAATGACGCATGATGATGTGCGCAACATCGTCGGAAAATCCGCAGCTTAGGGCTATATGGGCACCGAGCATAGGATGACGCAACCGCTTGTTCGCGACCTTGACACCATCCCTTTGTGTATGTTCAACGATTTTTCCGACATCATGAAGTATCGCACCGGTTAGAACCAGTTGCTCGTCAATTTGATGCCCAAACGATTTCATTATTCGTGTTGATTCACGGCAAAGCTGAACCACGGCCCGAACATGATCGAGCATGTCACCTTTCGGTTCACTCCCAACGAAAATATGCGGGACATCCTCCAAGGTTTCCCATGTGCTTTTTTCCAAAGCCATTTGATAAGCGTCGATAATTTTTTCTCTTGTCTTCTCGTCCACGATCCAAGATATTTCGGGAATGCTCTTTTTGATATGAGCTCGAACGTCCTGTGTATTTTTTCATTTCCGCCCCAATATCAAATCCTGAATAAACTTCCCGCCCGCAGATTGTATTTTGATAGTACGATCTATTCAGGTCTCATCAAAATATGAACTTTGGTTAGGGGCCCAATTTTCACGGAGCACAGCCTGATTTTAGGCTGGAGTTGTAATTTCACCGGTGACGGTTTGTGGGTGTTCCGCTCAGCGGCCTTTTTCGATGGCTCTCGCTTATCGCGAGGCTACCTGAGAAAGTGCCCCCGGAAATTCATTTTGGAGTCCCTCCTGGCGCCCTTTCCGCACTTGACATGAACACGAGGCGTAACAAAAACTGCTCACATGCTGATGACAGAGCACGAAGGAAAAAACATGCTCCGGGCGGCTGGCGTTCCCACGCCCGCCGGATGGCTCGTCGAGCGGCCCGAGGAGATTTTACGCAGTTCGTTCACCTACCCCGCCGCGGTGAAAGCCCAGGTGAGGGGCGGCGGACGCGGGAAGTCCGGAGGCGTCGTCCGGGTGGAGGACCCGCAATCCGCCGCCGAGGCCGCCGGCAGGATTCTCGAGATGGATTTCGGCGGGGAGCGCCCTTCGGCCGTACTGATGGAGCCCTGGCTGGAGATCGAGCGCGAGCTCTACCTCTCGGCGGCCGTGGACGGTGGGGCGGGGGGCTACATGCTCCTCTACTCGCCCGCCGGCGGAGTGGACGTGGAGGGCGCGCCTCCCCCCGTTCGCTACCCCGTCGGTCTCCCCCGCAACTTTCGGGTTCACGAATTCCGCGGTCTGCTCTCTCCTTTAGAGGGCGATTCCTCGGTGCGTGAAAAAGTCNTCCGAATCGCCCGCTCGCTTCTTCGCGTCGCCTGGGCGCNTGACTGCACCACCGTCGAGATCAATCCACTTGCCGTGCTGGCCGGGGGNTCGCTCATGGCNGCCGACGCGAAAATNGTCAGGGACGATTCGGCCGCGTTTCGCGATTTCGAAATCGCCGAAGCCATCCGCGCCTCGAACAGCCGCGAGCCAAAGCCGGTCGAGCGGTGTCTCGCGGCCGGGCTTATGCTCATCCCGATGGAGGGGAACGTCGGTTTGATCTCGGGCGGAGCGGGCATGACCATGGCGACGATGGACCTCATCCAGGCGGCCGGGGGCAGTCCCGCCTGCTTCCTCGATTGCAGCGCCAACCCCACCCCAGAAGGATACCGGCTGGCCTTTGAAATGCTCGACGGCGATCCGGGAGTGCGCTCCATCTTGGTGAGCATCTTCGGCGGCGCCACACAGATGGATCGCGTGGCCCGCGTGATTCGCGACATCATGAATGATCGCGAGAGCGCGAAAGCCGTGGTATTCCGTCTCAACGGGACCAACGCCGGGGCCGTTCAGGGTATTTTCGATAACCTGGGTATCCGAAATCACGCGACGCTCGACGCGGCTGTGGCCGAGGCGGTTTCGCTCGCGGGGCCGTCGGCGTGAGCATCCTTCTGGACGAGCGCAACCGGGTCGTGATTCAGGGGATCACCGGAAAAATGGGCCGCTTTTCGGCAAACGACCTAATGGCCTACGGAACGTGCCTCATGGGAGGAGTGACGCCCGGCCGCCCGGACCTAGAGGTGGAGGGGCTTCCGGTCTTTCCGGACATGGCCACCGCGTGCCGGGAGGTGGGAACGGATACTTCTCTTGTCTACGTCCCGCCCCATTCGGCCCTGGACGCTATCGTCGAGGCGGTAGAGGCGGGCTGCCGCCTGGTGGTTTACCCGGGAGATGGATTTCCCGTTCTGGACGCGATGGAGATGAGGGCCGCCGCGGAAGCGAACGGCGCGGTGGTCATTGCCCCCAACACCCCCGGCATCATCTCACCGGGCAAGGCCAAGGTCGGATTCATGCCCTCTTTTTGTTGTGTGCCCGGGCCGCTGGGGGTGATCTCGCAAAGCGGCTCGCTCTCCTATGAATCGTCTCACCGCCTGACCCTCGCCGGTTTAGGCCAGTCCACCGTCGTGGGAATCGGCGGTGACCCGATCAAGGGCTTGTCCGCCCTGGAAGCTCTGGAGCTTTTCCACCGCGACCACGAGACCGAGGCGATTGTCTTCCTGGGGGAAATCGGCGGACAGGATGAAGCCCAGGCGGCCGAATACGCGGGGCGCCCGGACGCCAAGCCGGTGGCGGCGCTGGTGGTCGGAAAATGCGCCCCCAGAGGAAAAAAAATGGGCCACGCGAGCGCTTTGATCGGCTCGCTTTCGGAAACGCACGAGGCCAAGGTGGCCGCTTTGCGCGCCGCCGGGGCGGAGGTGGCGGAAAGCGTCGACCGGTTGGTCGAGGTGGCGGGGGCGGCCCTGATGAGCGCCCGCCAGGGAAAGGATTCTGGATTTCCCGCTTCGCCGGGCTTACCATCTTCTTGAGAGGGAAATGACCATGGCAGCTGAAGAAGTTTCGGTCGATAAACTGAAGGAAATCGGCGCTTCGGCCGCGGAGGGAAAAATCACCGACGAAGCCCTTGGCGCGGCCAGGGCCATGTTCGGCGTCAAGCTTCGCCCCGAGCAATTCCTGCGCGACGCCAGCATGGATACGATCACCCACTTCTCCAACGGGATAGGGGAGCTCAACCCCCTTTACAGGGATGTCGAGTACGCGAGGTGGACCCGTTTCGGCGGACTGATCGCCCATCCCTGCTTTCCGCTCGTGCATCACTGGCCGGGCCGCTCTCAGTGGGGGCTCCCCGGCGTTCACGGCTTTGCGGTGGGCAACGACTGGCTGTTTATCCGAAACGTCCGTCCGGGCGATCGGATCAGCGTCTGGAACCGGGTGGTCGGAGTCGAGGAAAAGCAGTCCCGCTTTTCGGGCCGGATGATCATGCAGTATGTCGAATCGACCTTTCTCAACCAGCGCGACGAGGCCATCGCCGTGGTCCTCGGCTGGACGGCCCGCCACGAACGCGAGTCATCCCGCGAAAAAGGGAAATACAAAGACATAGAGGGCCACGTCTACACTCCCGAAGAACTCGAGGACATCCACTCGAAAGCCTTGAGAGAATCCGCCCAAATCCGGGGGGATCAGACTCGCTACTGGGAAGACGTGAGCGAGGACGAGGAACTCGACGAAATCGTGAGAGGCCCGCTTACGCTCTCGGACACGATGGGTTTCATCGCGGCCTGCGGACGCGCCCGCACCCACGGGGTGTTGTTGCGCGACGCCCTGAAACACCCCAAGCATTTTATTCAGAATCCCGAGGCGAGCGGAGGTATCGAGTACACGGGCATCGGCCATCACAGAGAGGACTTCGCGAAAGAAGTCGGTGTCCCCGGGATGTACGACTATTTGCCCCAGCGCGTGGCCTGGATGGGGACGCTCCTCACCAACTGGATGGGAAACGACGCGGTGCTCAAACGCCTTCGGGTGGATGCGCGCCGGTTCAACGTCCAGGGAGACACCCAGTTCATCCGGGGGAAGGTCACGAAGAAATACAATAAAGACGGCTTCGCCCTGGTGGACGTCGATATCTCCGGAGTCAACCAACGGGGGGAAACGACCACTCCGGGACTGGCTACCGTGATCCTCCCCTCGCGCGACCTCTCCACCCGTCCCCTGACGGACGGCTCGGCCCTCGATCTGGAACTTCCCACGCTCCGCTAGACGGCAAGAAGCGGAACCCGCCGCTGACCTTGGGCGTGGCGAGTTACGAATCAGTCGGCGATAGGTGTCCGGAACAGGTCCCTTCAACCTGAATTCCATGCATCATTCCCCAGGTCCGCCCGGGCAGGCGATTCCTTCCGGGCGGGGGAGGTTGGGTATGCCCACGCCCAAGAGTAAGGCGAGAAGATGCTAACTTGCTAATTCGTTATGAATAGTCTTATTGAGGAAAATGTCCTTGGTGATGGCGGGCAGCGCCACGTGGCAATCGTCCGAGAATTGCTTAAAGCCGATCTCCGAGTTAATTTACCCGATGCCGCAGGGGCCATACCTCTTGGAATTGCAGTCCAAAAAGGATATGCCAATATAATTCGTAATCTGGAACTTGACGGTTAGAGGGAAATGATGAACCCAACTACGGATACTCCCTTCGCATCCTACATCCAGGCGCGTATCGACCAGATTACGGAACGATGCACACAATGCGGAAAATGTTTCGAGGCCTGCTCGATGCTGCCCTATACCGATCTTGAAGGGGCCGAACCCTCCGCGGTTACCCGCTCGGTGGTGGATATCATCAACGATCGCGGTCATGCGCCCGAAGGGGCGGCCTGGGTGCAAGCCTGTCAGAAAAGCGGGTCCTGCATCGACGCCTGCCCGGAGGATGTAAATCCCCGGGAGATGATTCTCTATGCTCGGGTCAAACTTCAACAGAGCGCCTTCGGCCGAGAAGAGCTGAGTCAGCGCGGGCGAAATTTTTTCCGGCGGCTAAGCGGGATCATCCGCGCCACGGCCGCCATCCAGACCCCTCCCGAGCTTTACCGGCGTCTTACCGCCGTCCGGTACCGGAAGAAGGCGGCCGCCCAAAATCTTTTCTATTTCGGGTGTCATATCCTCAAGACGCCGCACATCCTGCTTTCGTGCATGGATGTATTCGACCGGATGGGATTGGACTGCGAGGTGGTGGGCGGGTTGGGCCACTGCTGCGGCATCAACCATTTCCGAATGAGCGATCTCGAGGCCGGGGCTGCCATGGGCACGCGGTCCCTCGAGGAATTCCGGTCCTACGGCTCCGAGCAGGTGATTACTTTCTGTCCCACCTGCCAGATGCAGTACACGGAGTACCGCCCTCTTTATTCCGGACCCGGAGATGACGAGCTTCCGTTTGTCCACGTGACGAAGTATCTGGCACGGAATCTCGATACCTTGAAATCGCTTTGCACGGCTCCGGTCAACAAGCGGATTGCGCTTCACCTCCACGGGGGAACCGATGGCGTGGAGGAAAACGTGAAGGCGATTCTCGCCTGCGTTCCCGGCCTCGAGGTGGTCGAGATCGATCAACACAAGGACCATGGCTATCAGTGTCCCACCCTTCTCCTGCCCGGAGCCACCGAGGCGATGCGCGAAAAACTCTTATCTTCGGCGCGGGCCGCCGAGGTGGATTCCGTGGTGACCGTCTACCACAGTTGTCATTTTGAACTCTGCCCGGAGGAGGGGAATCATCCCTTCGAATTGGAAAATTTCATGACAATCCTCGGTCAGTCGATGGGGTTCGACTATCCGGACTGGACGAAGACCTTCAAGCTATACGGAGATCTGGATCGCGTTCTGGCCGAGACCGGGGATCAGCTCCGGCGGCACGGAATCGATCCCGAAAAGGCCAGAGGTCCGCTCAAGGTGGCCCTCAACGGCTAGACCGTTTCGGATGAAATTCGGCGAGGCGGGCAGGGAGAACATGGAAGTCAGTCAGGTAATTGCGCCCCGCGAAAAAGGGCTCCGGTCTCACTGAAAGATTTCAAGACTGCCGTTGAAGGGCGGCTGCGAGGTCAAGGCGCTTTTCAGGCCCGCGCCACCGGGCACACCCTCGTTTCGTAGTACCCGGAACATTCGCCGGAGCTGGTGAGAACATCTGCCGTGAGCACGTTGACCCCGTGGCCCTTCTTCAACCAGCCGCCCGACCTCGCCAGGCAAACATCCCTCCGAAGGCCCTCGTCCAAAGCGAACCGCACCTCGCACTCACCGCTTGGGGAGTGAAGCCGGCCGCTCACTCCCTCTCCGAGACCGAAGCGAGTGGCGGTCTCCGGGTGGAGCCAGACGGTGGTCTCGGCCTCCTTTTGCTTGGACTCCGGCACCTGCGAGGATTGGTAGCGCTGATACTTTAAGGAGAGGAGCCGCAAGGGATAACGCTCGTCCACTTCCGGGTTTTCGTCCGGCTCCCACTCTTCGAGGAACTCAAACTTGCCCGAGGGTGTCGCGAAGACGCCGTCCTCGAATGGAACTCTGGGACACCCGGGATTCCGGAACACTTCGTTGATGGCGCGGGCCGGGTCAAGGCCGTGTTTCTCGATGGGAGCGAGAGACGCCTGAAGGAACTCCTCGACGGGCTGGCCGAGGTGGGGGTCCTCGATCCCCAGCTTCCGGGCCAGGAGGCCCACGATCTCCCAGTCCGGCCTGACCCCCTCCGGGGGCGGGACGGCCGGCATCACGGGGCCGACGTAGGGATTCCAGCCGGCGGGGCGGACATCCCGCGTCTCGAGGAACATCGCGGACGGCAGGAAGAGGTCGGCGCACTCCGCCGTGTCGGTCATGAAGGAGTCCACCACGGTCACGAAATCGATGGACCGAATCGCCCGGGCCACCTTCCGGGAGTTTGGGCACTGGGTCACGGGGTTTCCCCCGTGGATGTAGGCCGCCCTGATATGCGGGTCCTTCAGGCTGAGGATGGCCTCCCCGATAGTCGCTTTAGGCGCCGTGCGGTGGGAGGTCGCGAATTCTCCTCCGTTCAAGGAGCGATCAAACGGGCCCCAGAAGTCAGAGTTATAGTTATATCCGCCCCCCTTCACGCCAAGGTTTCCCGACACGGCGCAGGCGGCCAGTATCAGGCGGGTGGTCTCCGCGCCCTGCCGGTAGTGCTGGGGCCCTCTTCCCATACAGACGGCGGCGGGGTGGTTCACTCCGAAGAGGGTGGCGATTTCCCGCAGGGTCTCCACAGAAAGTCCGCATCCGGCGGACAGCTCTTCCCATGAAAACCGGTGGCACATGCGCTCGATCGCCGCTGCGTTCGCCGCCGCGTTTTCCAGGAACTCGCGGTCCGCCTTGCCCTCCTCGAGCAGGTACTTGCAGACGGCGAGGGCCAAATAACCGTCTCCGCCTGGTCTTGGGGCATAGTGGCGGCCGCAGAGTTTCGCGGACTCGCTCCGGACGGGGTCGATGAGGACGATCTCGGCGCCCCGCTCGCGGGCTTTTCTAATGAGCGGCACCATGTGGATCGAGTAGGCGGCCGGATTTCTTCCCCAAAGGACTATCATTCGGCTGTTCATCATCTCGGAGGGCGCGGGGCTTACGGATTGGCCCAGGCTCTGGACCATCCCGGCGACGCCCGCCGACAGGCAAAGAGAGCCCGAGGCCACCGTGGGCCCGCCCAGCCGGTTGAACAGGCGGACGTTGTAGCGGTTGGAGATGCCAAAAGAACCCGAACTCGCGAAGTAGAGAATAGCGGCGGGACCATATTCATCCACGGCCGCGCGGAACTTGCCCGCGGCCAAATCGATGGCGTCGTCCCAGGATATCCCGCGCCACCCGCCTTTCGTTTTTTGAAGCGGGGAGGTCACCCGCTCGGGGCTGTAGAGACGATCGAGGTACCGGTTGAGGCGGATACACAAAAATCCCTCCGTGTAGGGATGATCCTCGGCTCCGCGCAACCGGACGACCCGGCCGTTTTCGACTTCGGCCTCGACGCCGCAGGCGTCCTGGCAGTCCAGGGTGCAGGTCGTCTTGATCGTTTCAGTCATGAATGCGCCTTTCCGTCATGTGGGCGGCGCCTGCGGACGAGATAACTCCGGAACCAATTACCAATAGATATATTCAGCCAACTATAAAGCAATTTCCCCGATAATTCTCCATGCTTGGTGAACTGTAATTTCTCGGAAAGACCATGGTTTTGGATGATTTTTTGGACGGGACGGGCGGCAAACTGTTTTGAGCCGGGAGGAGGGGGGAGCATTGCCCCCCGAAAATGGGAAATCGTGTTTGCACCAAGATTTTGACCGTAGGAGCCGCCTCCGGGCTGTCTTTCAGCGCAGTTGTGGACTTGTCGGCGGAGGGAAAAAGGGAAGCAGAAACAGAAAAACAATTGAAAAGGAAATGACCTCCCAACAAACAGAAAAAGCAAAGCGGCACGCAAACGAGTGGGTGGAAAAATATAGGAAATATTGATTCTATCCACTCAATTTTCGGATCGGAATCTAAGCTGACTTTTCTCAGATGGCTCCTTAAATATTTACTACTTCGAAAGATGCCGCATGGAGGAAACCGGAGCGCTTCCCGTTCAATTCGGCAGAGTTGGTAAGAAAACTTACCGGGTCGAAGCCCTGCGCGAGGTTTTCGTTATAGGCCCGATGTTCTTGCAATGATTCGACCCCTTTTTCCAAGAAACCGGCAATATCGACGGCGTGTGTGGGCATGGGAGAGCCGCTGAGCAACACCATCCGGACGCCGGACCACGGTTCGAGCCCTTCTTCAAGCAATTCAGTAAAAATCCAACGGTTCCCAGCATCTCTAGCGCCGTCCATTACACCGTAGGCCAACCATCTGTGGTCCGCCATATTGAGAGGGCCGCCAGGCCAAGTCAGGCGATGTGAGGGCGTGATCAACGCTTCGGGTTTGTGAATGCGAATCTGGCGGGCAATGTCCAGACGCAGCGGAAGCCCGTATTCGATCACGTCGTCTGTATAGCCAAGGAAATCGACCTTTTCGACTCCCACGACGCTTGCGCTCTTGTATTCCTCCTCTTCCCGAATTGGTCCTGCTTCCAGCGGTGACATCCCATCAATACCCGCCTCGCCGCTAGTCATAAGGATGTAGACAACCTTTTTTCCTTGTGAGGTCCAACGGGCAATGGCGCTGGCCGCACCGGATTCCATGTCATCCGGATGAGCCACAATGGCGAGCGCACAACTCCATTCCTCAGGCAGGGGATCAAGTATCTCGTCGCTCATCGAATGAAGTTTCCTTTAGGAGTAAAATCCAACATTTTCCGTTATATGAATGAAGCCACTTTAGTGGCTTTTCAAAGTTAGTTGGGACAAAATTAACTCTCACCATAATATATTTTGTTTGGATTTCCATTACTTTTTTCCGAGAGTGTCATTCTGTTCCCGGAGAGCGGGAAAGCCTGCGTCCGAGGTGGTGGTTGCACCCCAGAACTCCAGCTTCAGTAGGCGGTAGAGATGAACTATCGAAAGGCGTATCACGGCTCCACCCACCGGGTGCACTCCGCCAGCGGGCGAGAGGAAGGATTAACGGATTGAATTGTAACCCGTAGCCGAACATATTGGTGTTTAAATCCTGGAACCTTCTTGGAAACCCGGAGTAGAGGGTATTGTCTTGTTTACAGCTACCTTTTTTGAATTTCGGAGGTCCACCCCTCATGAACGACCCTGAAAACAATTATCCCCGGCTTTTCTCGGAAGGCCGGATCGGTTCGCTTCGCCTCAAGAACCGGATCATCTCTTCCCCGATGGAAAAAAATCTCGGGGATCCGGACGGCTCCGTCACCCGGCGCTACCTCGGGAATGTCCGCGCGCGGGCGGAGGGCGGCGCCGCGCTCATCTGCCCCGAAGACCTCTATATCGACCCCGGGGGCAAGGGGAACATGCTGCAACTCGGCATCCACGACGACGCCATGATCCCCGGCCTTCAGCGTCTTTGCGGCGCGGTGAAGGATGGGGGGGCGGCCGTCGTCGCGGAGATCAATCACGGGGGAAGGCAGGCCCTCCTCGCGGCCACCGGCACGCAGCCGGTCGGGCCCTCGCCGATTCCGTTCGAGGGGTTCCGCCACGGGGAAATGCCCCGCGAGCTCGCGCGGGGGGAAATCGAGGGAGTCGTCGCGTCCTTTGAGGCCGCGGCCAAACGGGCGAGGGCGGCCGGCTTTGATGCGGTCATGATCCACGGGGCGCACGGCTATTTGCTCAATCAGTTTTTCTCGCCCCGCTCCAACCGGCGGGAGGACGAATACGGCGGCGGCCTAGAGGGGCGGATGCGCCTGCCGCTCGAGGTCGCCAAATCCGTCCGCCGGGAGCTCGGCGATGATTTTCCGCTGATGTATCGGCTGACGGCGGTGGAGGGTCTCGAGGGGGGTCTCGAGTTGGACGACGTTCTGGCCCTGTGCCGGGCGCTTGAGGCGGCCGGAGTTGATCACATCGATGTCTCGGCGGGCACCTACGAGTCCTCCGCCCTGATCACGCCTTCGATGGAGGCGGCGATCGCCCCCAACGCGGATGTGGCGGGAGAGATTAAAAAGGGCGTCGGAATTGGTGTTTCGGTCGTGGGCCGCATCATGGACCCCGATACGGCGGAGGAGATACTCAGGAGCGGGAGGGCGGATTTTGTCACGATGGGCCGTACGTTGCACGCGGACCCGTATTTGCCTCGAAAAGCGCTCGAGGGCCGGGCGGAGGATATCCGCCCCTGCATCGGGTGTTTGAAGTGCAGCGACCTGTTGGGAACGGGCGGGCCCGTACTGTGTACGGTGAACAGCCGGGCGGGCCAGGAAGAGGAAACCAGGATTCGGCGGGCCGGGGCCGTCAAAAGCGTGCTTGTCGCAGGAGGTGGACCCGCGGGACTCGAGGCGGCCCGGGTCGCCGCCCTGCGCGGGCACCGGGTCACGCTCATGGAAATGTCGGGAGAGCTGGGGGGACAGGTCCGGTACGCCGCGAAGGCGCCGGGCCGGGCCGATTTGATGCTCCTTGTTCAGTCGCTCGAATCCGAGGTCCGGAATCTGGGAGTGGAGGTCTGTCTATGGACCCGTGTGGATGGGGATGAAATTCGGGGGAGGGCCCCCGACGAGGTCGTCCTGGCCACCGGCGCCTTGTTCGGGTCATCGCGCGTCCCGGACGGGGCCATGCTGGCCGGCGGGGAGCTGACCCCCGGGGTCTCGATTGCCGAGCTCGATCCGATGGATGCGATGGCCAACGGGTGGGACGGCAGGGGTCTGGCGCTGATCCAGGGGGGCGGCATGCGCGGATGCGCCGTCGCCGGACGGTTGGCCGAGCTGGGAGGAGAGGTGATTGTGGTGGAGCCCGGCGAGACGCTCGCCGGGGACCTGGGGCCCCGGGCGCGAGCGCCCATGGTTGAGAAGCTGACCGCCCGGCGCAACGTGAAAATATTCGTCAACACCTCCCTCGAAGGGTTTGATGGGGATGGGGCCGTTTTACGCAATGAAAACAATGAGTTACGTCGGATAAAGGGGGTCCGCTTGGCCGTCCCGGAGAGCCTCGTGGAACCCCGGATCGAAATTTTCGCCTCGCTGACGGATGAATTTCCGCACATGAATTTCCACCCGGCAGGGGATTGCAGCGGCCCACGCGGCATATTCGAAGCTGTGCAGGAAGGGGC
>NYYB01000157.1 GCA_002685755.1 Nitrospinota bacterium | reverse complement strand
GATATCCCGGAGATATCTCTCGGATAGGTAGACTACCCCCGCCCGGAGGCTCGCCATCTCCGACACCTTTCCGCCCTCGGAACGAATCAATTCGAGACTCCCGCCGCCGACATCGAAAACCAGTGCCCCGCGCGGGCGCTCCTCCATCGAGGCGAGAACCCCGATGAGGGCGAGCCGGGCCTCTTCCTCGGCGGATATCACGCGGAGCGGGATGCCCAGCTCCCTCGCTCCGGCCAGGAACTCCCCGCCGTTCGATGCCTCCCTGAGAGCGCTGGTCGCCAGAGCGTCCACCCGATCCGCCCCCATCCCTTCGATGAGACGGGAGAACCTTTCCAGGGTTTCAAAACCGCGAGCCATCGCGCCATCCGAGATTCGGCCCGTCTCCTCGACCCCCTCGCCGAGACGAATCAACTCCCGCCACCTCCCCCCGGAAACGAGAGCGCCCGAGGCGTCCAGCGAGGCCGCCGCGAGCCGGGCCGCGTTTGTCCCGAGATCGACAACCGCCGCGAGCGAGCGCGCCGGTACGTTTTTACCGGATATCATCAAGACTGAAACCTGTTGCGGCAGGAGGGCTACCCGTTCCGGTAGCGTTCCTTGAGGTGTGAGTAGCTCTGCGGCGTCTTCTTGAAGCGTTCTTTTTCGTCATCGCGAAGATCCCGCACAAATTTCGCCGGGGTGCCCATCCAGAGCGTGCCCGGCGGGATCTCCTTTCCCTCGGGGACCAATGCCCCGGCCCCGACGACGGCGCCTTCTCCGACGATTACATCGTTCAACACGATCGCGCCCATGGCGATGAGGGCGCCGTCGCGTACCTCGCAGCCGTGGACAATCGCCCCATGTCCTATCGAAACATCGTCTCCCAAAATACAGGGGCATTTTCCCCCCTCGATATGGAGGATGGACACATCCTGGACATTTGTGCGCTTGCCGACCCGGATCGGCATTTCATCACCGCGCAAAACGCAACCGTACCAAATGCTGCTTTCCTCATCGATCTCGACATCTCCGATGAGGACGGCGGTTTCGGCAATCCAGGCCGTTTCATGGACTTTGGGGAGCTTTCCTTCGTACGGAAGATACACTTTTCGGGGCACCTCTCCTAAAAAGCGGGTTGAGGGGAGCGGGCCGAGGCCATATCCGCGGCCACGGCGAGAAGGGGGACGCTCTTCAGTTGGGCGATCCGGCTTTTGGCCAACCTCCTGAATTCCCGTAATCGCCGGCCCGGCACCGGGTTTCCGGCCGGAAGCCGCGCCGACAGGGGGTTCATCGGCGTGCCGTTTCGCTTGATTCGAAAATCCAGGTGGGGCCCGGTCGAGAGACCCGTCGAGCCGACCAGGCCGATGATCTGCCCCTGGCGGATTTTCCTTCCACGGCGGGCTCTTCTCTTGATACGAGACAGGTGGAGGTAGGAAGTCGCATACCCGCGGCCGTGGCGGACCTGGACCATTTTCCCGGCGGCCCCCCGCCATCCCGAAAAAGTTACCACTCCGTCCGCCACCGCGCGCACAGGGGTCCCCTTGGGCGCGGCGTAGTCCACCCCAAGGTGGGGCCGGAAACGCTTGAGTACCGGGTGAAACCGTTTTCTCGTGAAACGCGAGCTGATCCTCGTGTATTTCAGGGGAGAGCGGAGAAACGCCCGGCGGAGAGTCTCGCCGTTCGGTGTGAAATAGGAATCGTTTCCGCTCCTGAAATAGATCGCCGCCTGTTCGATTCTCCTGGTCTTGATCCGGGCCGCCAGGATTCGGCCGAATCCTGCTGGGCGGCCGAAGAGGGATCGGTCCTCAACGAGCAACTCGACCGTATCTCCCTCATTAATGTCCTTGTAAAAATCGACTACCCACTCGAATATCTCCCCAAGCTTCACCGCAAGGGAAAGAGGAACTCCGGCCCGGCTGATGGAACCGAAAAGGGATCCCTGGACCTTCAGTTTTATGCGGACATTTTCTGTAGCATAGGGAATCCTCTCCATCCTCGCCCGAAGCGCGCCTTTTTTCGTCCTGTAGACCCGCAATTGCCGCTCATCGTCCACCTGGACCAGAAACCGGTGGACGGCGCCTTCGGACACGGCGAGCTCGTAGCGGTTGCCCGCCCTGATGCGGGAGAGCGCGCGCACGGGTCGGCTCACGCGGAGAATCTCGATAATATTTGTTCGGGGGACCCCGTTCGCGTCGAGAACGGCATAAACGGAGTCCTGGGGCCTGAAGCGGGCGTGGTGAACCGAGAGCGAGGGAGTATCGGGGAGAGCATCCTCTGGCTGATAAGAGCCACGGGGCAAGGGGGAGGCGGTTTTCGCCGCCAGAGGGGCGCTTCCCTTATCTCCCGAGGCATGAGGCTTTGATTCAAGGTCCTGTAGGGCCGACCAGCCTTTCTGAATGTATTGGCACCCAACAAGCAAGAGAGGAAGCCCTAAAAGCGCCGCCAGCGCCCAGGCAGAAGGGGCCGCGAGACCCCGAATTCGGTCCGGTTTCGGCGCTGTCACCCGCCCAGGGGGTGAGATCGTCTGGTCCATCGATCTTCCATTCGGTGCGCGGGCGGGGCGCAAGAGGGTGAATTTCCTTAGAATTCACCTAAATCTACAGCTATTAAATAGTTATTCTATCAAGAGTTACATAATCTATCAAGAAAAACATTCTAAGGAGGTCAATTTCAGGCTTAAATCGGAGGTATTTCGGGGAGAAGCGATGGCGAAAACCGTCTCATAAGAGAGGCCTCAAGATNCCAGAAGGATCGNCANCCCATAAGNCNTTGTATTTATGTGTATTATANAANCAAAAGACTTCAAACCGCCCTAGGCAATCAGTGCCCGCCGGAGCACGTCGAGGGCAAACATCGGCACCCGCGACTGAATAAACTGCTCATTGCCGCCAAAGCTCCCGTCGTGGCTAAAAATCTTATCGTTCGTCGAGAGTTTGAAATAGGTCTCGCCCATCGCCGGGGCCGTACGGCTCTTCTCAGGCTCGATGTTGAGCGGCGGGTTGGGGCCCAGCACCACCAGCGCCATGTCCACCCCCGACTCCTCACGGACCTTGAGGGCCAACGCCTCGGCAAACGCCTCACTCCCCGGCTCTTCATCCGAAATACCAAAAAGCCCGGCAAGTTCGCCCTGGTCCATGGCGACAATCCCGCGCCGAAGAAAATCCACCCGCTCGGGCCAGGCCGTGAGCCGCTGAAGCACAGCCCCGCCCGTATTCGTCTCCACCACCGCCAGCGTCTTGCCTTTCTCGCCCAAGAGACCAGCGACAACCCTATCCAGCGTGACCTCGCCAACGGCATATACGGCGACCCCCAAAATATCGCGGACCTTCGCATCCAGCACGTCGATCATTTCCTCGGCTTTTTCAACGCTCTCCGCCCGCGCCGTGATCCGCACGTCAACCTGCCCCGGATGCGCCAGCACCCCGATGCTCGGGTTCACCGACTCTCGGAACAGATCCCCGATCATCTGATCCACCCGGCTCTCGCCCAAACCGCAGGTCTTGAGCACCCTTGTCCGGATCACCTCCCCCAGATCGAACTTTTCCTGAATGATCGGAATCGCTCGCTCCCCGATGATGTAGCGCATCTCATGCGGCACTCCCGGAGCCACGATTATCAGCCCTTTCTCATCTTCACAATAAAAACAGGGCGCCGTCCCCCGCGGGTTTTCGATCACCGTCGCACCGGCCGGAACAAACGCCTGTTTCCGGTTGTTCTCGGTCATTTTGAAACCGCGCCGGGCAAAATATTTGTCGATGTAGTCGTAAAGATCCTGCCGGAACTCGAGTTCCACCCCCATCACCCGCGCCACCCCCTCGCGCGTCATATCGTCCACCGTCGGGCCCAGTCCGCCCGAGGTGATCACCACCTGGCTCCGGTCGTGCGACTGTCCTATCGAGAGCGCAATCCGGTCCAGGTTGTCGCCCACGATCGTCTTGAAATACATGTTCACACCGACGGCCTTGAGCTGTTGCGCGATATAGGCGCTGTTCGTATCGATCAGGTCCCCTAGGAGCATCTCGGTTCCAATTGCGACAATTTCGGCTCGAATCGGCTCGGACATTTCTAAATCCTTATATGGATAAAAGGAGATTTCCGGGTTCAGGACGCCGCATCTTATGAAAGAGCCAGGATCGGCACAAGACCCGGCAATTGGGCGGACTCTACTATTGGGAAGCGTCCAGTTTCAGTATTCCATGAATCTCGCTCAGGCTCTTTATTTCGAAATCCGGCGGGACCGCCTCACCGGGAGGCGCCGCCCCCTTCGGATTCAGCCACGCACAGGGCATTCCGACGCTTTGGGGGCCCGATACGTCCGCCTCGAAATTGTCTCCCACGAACAAAACGCGCCCCGGCTCCACACCCAAGAGCTTCGCCGCCTGGAGATAGAGCCGGGAGGCGGGTTTCCGGTAACCCACCTCCCCGGAAATCAGGGTCGCCTCCAGGTACGGCGCGATTCCGGTCCTGGTCAATAGCCTGTTCGCGGCGGAGGTGTTATCAAAATTGCTCACCAGGCCAATTTTTATTCCGGCATCCCGAATCCGGGCGAGCATCCCGAGTCGCGCGCTGTCGAATTCCGTCGATCCGATCAACCGCTCCATATGGGTTTCCATGGCTATTTCAGCGGCCGCATCGCACTGCCCGGGCTGTATATCGGTCAGCCGCAACACGAATTTCCGGAAACGCTCCCGCGAGGTAACCTCCCGGTGCTCGGGGTCTCTGTCCCGCTCCCCCCATACTTCCTTGGAGGTCTCGATCCATAAGCGATGAAAATCCGGATATGGGGGAAGAGTGTAATCTTTCTCCCGCAGGGCCTCGTAGGCATTAAACGAGGTCGTGCGCTCCGGTTTTCCGTTGATTTCCACAACGGGAACCAGATCGGTCCGAAAATCCACCAATGTGTCGAACAGATCGAAAACCACCGCGAGAAAAATAGGGCCGAGCACTCTATCGCTCCTGACCTTTATGGCTAAATGAAATCATCGAGGCCAAACGGCGCCGCCGCTCAAACGACGAATCATTCGGAGGACGAAGATTCCGGGAGAGGAGGAGCCTCAGCCGCCATATTCCCCGTCCATATCCATCTTTCGGTATGCGCCGGCATAAAAAAGGAGCGGGGGGGGGGCGTCTTCCTCGGCAACAGTTCTCGTCACGCGGCCGACGAGGATCAGGTGATCTCCTCCCGGCAACCCTTCGTGGATTTCGCATTCCAGATTAGCCAGGCTTCCGCTCAGGAGGGGCGCGCCGTTCTCACCCACCTCAAAAGCAATGTCGGCGAACTGGTCTTCGGCGTCGCGCCCCTTCCCAGCAAACCAATCCGAGGCGCTTTTTTGCTCCTCGGAGAGGAAGTTGATCGCGAATTTTCGGGCGCCTTGAACCGCATTCAAAAAACTCGCCTTGTGATCGACGCACACCAATACCAGCGGCGGATCGAGGGAGAGCGAAGAAAATGCATTCGCCGTCATTCCCCTCCGGACACCGGAGTTATCAGTGGTGACGACCGTCACTCCGGTCGCGAACCGCCCCATCGTATTTCGGAATTCCTTTGGATCCATGTTCATTAGTCATGCCCCCGGCCGAAAGGAGAGCCGCCGCCCTTGTTTAATAAAATTCGGGAAATAATTTTCCGGCGGCCGCCTAGGCGTTAAGCACAGCGACAACGCGGCAGGGAGAGCCCGAACCGCCCCGAATCAGCAGGGGCATCCCAATATACAGGAACTCCTTGCCGACGACCTCCTCGATATTCCGCAGGTTCTCCGTGTTGGTGCGCCCTAGTTCCCGGCAAACAAGATGGCACGGATACGACGGGCTATGGGCCATGTCCATGCTCGGAGCGTCGGTGGCCACATTGAGCGCGCCGCACTCGCCGTAAACATATTCGGCGGCGGCCTGCGTCCAGCCCGCGTAATGGGTGGTATAGGAAGGGTTGGGGAAGTGGCGCTTGTAGTGGCCGTAAGTGTAGCAGACAGTGTCACCGGGCTTGATCTCGAAATTGTAGTGGTCGAGCCGCCTCTTGATGTCGTCTACGTCAATATAGCTGTTGTCCTCGATGTTTTCGAAATCGATCGCGAACCCGCGGGAGTAGAAAAACTCCATTCCCATCTCGTCGATATTCGGGGCGTCCGGCGAGGGGTCCAGATGGCTGATGGAGTCCACGTGCGTCGGGCCGTGCTCGCACACCTGGAGGATGCCGCAGTAGTAGCTCATTTCGCTTTTAAAACGCCCGCTCGCCGCACTCACTTCGTGCGTCATGTTCGTCCACCGCCATGTGTCCGGGTGGCCGACAAACACAGGCTGCCCCTGATAAATTTCCTGGGTGAGATCCACCACTTCGTGATTTTTGTAATTGGTTTTTTGCGCCATGTCTTTCCCCTTCGATCAGATCGAATTTTCAGTAATGAAGAATCGGAATCAGTCCATCCACATTCCACCGTTCACGTTGAGAACCGCGCCGTTGATGTAGGAAGCCCGGTCGCCCGCCAAAAAACAAATCGCATCGGCCACGTCCTCGGGCGTGCCGAACCGATCGAGGGGTATCTGCTTCCTCCACTCCTCCCCACGAGCCTCGATCATTTCCTCGATCATGCGCGAATCGATAATGCCGGGAGCCACCGCATTCACCCTGACCTTCGGTGCGAGTTCCAACGCCAGCGACCGGCCGAACCCGATGACGCCCGCCTTCGACGCGCTGTAGTGGGCATGGAGGAGGCTCCCCCGCTGGGCGGAGACCGAAGCGAGGTTCACAATCGCCCCGCCGCTCTCCTGAGCCGACATCCACCGCCCCGCCGCCCTACAGGCGGCGAACACCCCCTTCAGGTTCACATCCAGCGTCTGCGCCCAGTCCTCGGCTGACATCTCCAGCACTTTTTGATGCCGGTAGATGCCCGCGCAATTCACCAAGATGTCGATTCGGCCGAACTTGGCATGAACCTCGTCCACCGCGGCGTCCACCGCGTCAAGGTCGGTTACGTCGAGCCGCCGGAGAAGAGAGGCTTTGGCGCTCAAACCTCCGGCCCTCAAACCTCCGGCCACGGAGTCGAGGGCGCCGCCATCCGAATCGAAAAGCGCCAGTTTCGCGCCGCCGGCGGCGAAGCGGGCCGCAGACGCCCTGCCGATATCCCCAGCTCCGCCGGTGAGGATGACCACCTGATCCTGGAAGTCACGCTCCATCGGCACTCCACAGCCCGCAAATACAGGAGGAGAAAATTCGGGGAAAATTCAGATGCTTCATGTTAGATTTGAGGCCCCTTGATGTCAATAAACCCCGGCATACGCAGGAAACTCCAATATGCGGAAAGCAAAGGAATTACGGGCAAATTGACACCGCTCCGCATCCTTCCATACAGTGTAAAGTGTTCTTTTTAACGATTTGGATTTTGGCCAGGATGCAAAACTTCCATTTCCCAGGAACCCGGTAAAACCAATGTCCCCGTCCCCAAAAATATCGGCCATTCTTCTCGCCGCCGGCACCTCGGTCCGGCTGGGGCGAAACAAACTCCTCCTTCCCCTGAGCGGAGGAAGTGTGGTGCAGCGGGTCGCTCTGGCTCTCATCGATTCCAGGGCGGCCGAGGTCATCGTGGTCACCGGCCATCAGGCCGCCGAGGTTCGGACCGCCCTCGAGGGCCTGAGCGTTCGCTTTACTCACAACCCAGATTTCGAAACAGGACAGGCGTCCAGCCTTAAAGCGGGCTTAAAAGCGGCGGCCGAGGGCGCCGACGGCTACCTGTTCGCCCTCGGGGACCAACCCCTTATTCAGACCGATCTCGTTGACCGCCTGATCGCCTCCTTCGCCCCGGGTGAAGGAGAGCCGCTCGCGGCCGCTCCATTTTTCAAAGGCCGCCGGGGGAATCCTGTCGTGATATCCTCCCGGCTCAGGGAAAGACTCGAGTCGCTGAGCGGAGACGAGGGCGCTAAAGGCATTCTAAAATCCATCATGGACGAATCTCCCGCCCGCCTTGCGGCCGTCGAGGCGGAAAGCGAAGATAATTTCAGGGATATCGACACCCAGGACGATTTCGATAGGCTCAAAAATAGTTTCACCGACACATAACCGTTCCTTCTTCATCTCCAGGAGAATCGCCATGATCGCTCCATTTCAAATCGCCTCGGGCCCGCGCGTTCGCTTTGGCCGCGGCGAGGCCGCCTTCGCCGGGGAGGAGGCACGGGCGCTGGGAATAAAACGGCCCATGATTATAACCGATGCCGGAGTCGCCTCGTGCGGCGCCCTCGGGCCCCTTACCCGGGGTCTTGAAAAAGCCGGACTCGATTTCCATCTCTACGATCAGGTGGAAGCCGACCCCTCCGACGAAAGCATGGCCCGCGCCCGGAAAACCTTCGAAGGAAGCGGTTGCGACGGCATTATCGCCGCTGGGGGAGGCAGTTCCATCGACACGGCCAAGGCGGCCGGGGTCCTCGTTGGAAACGGCGGCAAGATCCATGACTATTATGGATTTGGAAACGTCCCGGGCCCGCTGCCCACGCTGATTACGGTGCCCACAACGGCTGGAACGGGGAGCGAGGTGACCTGCAGCGCCATCGTCACCGACTCTATCCAAAAGATTAAGGCCGTCATGGCCAGTCCGCTGATGTTCGCACGCGTCGCGGTGGTGGACCCCGAACTGCTCTCCTTGATGCCGACTCCTATCGCCGCCGGCACGCTAATGGACGCCCTGACCCACGCCATCGAATCTATGACTTCCCGAAAAGCCAATCCTTGGACGAGAAACCTTTGTCTTCAGGCTATCGCCAACATCGGCCAATACGCGCGCCGGTTCGTCGAAAACCCCGCCGACCCGGAACCTGCCGGCGCGATTTCCCTGGCTTCCACCTGGGCCGGCCATTGCTTCACCAATACCAGCCTCGGTATCGTCCACTCCCTCTCCCACCCCATCGGGGTCTACCACCACATCCATCACGGGACATCGAACGCGATTTTTCTTCCCCCCGTTATGCGGTTCAACCTCCAGGCCGTCCGCGGAGATTACGCGCAAATCGCCCCCCTTCTTCAAAATCCCTCCGAGGCGGACCGGGTCGATCCCCGCGACGAGTCCGCCCCGCAGGTTGCGATAAATAGCGTCCGCTCCTTGGTCCGGGACATCGGCATATCGGCAACCCTTCGCGAGGCCGGCATTACAAGCGAGGAAGGATTCGAAACCATGGCGAAAGACGCGGCGAAAAGCCCGCAGGTGCTTACCAACCCCGTTCACGCCACCGAAGAAGATATGCTCTCGCTCCTTCGGGCGGCGATGAACGGATAAGGGGATCCCTGTTGACCAAACTGAGCTCAAATTCAAAATCCCGGACACGGCGGACCCCCCATCCGGGCGAATTCTCAGAAGAAGCCGTTTAATGGCCTTGGGGAAAGTCATCTTTTCAAGGGAGGATATCGATCGGCGGACCGCCGAACTCGCCTGCGAAATCAACGCCTCCATTCCCGCCGGAAAAATCCACGTCATCATCACCCTTAAGGGCGCCCTGTATTTTGGCGTGGACCTGATTCGTGCGCTCGGCCGCCAGGTCACAATCGGTTTCATCACGGCGTCGAGCTACGGAGATGGTACGGAGAGCTCGGGAGAGGTACTGCTAAAGGCCAAAGACACCGGAGAGATCACCGCACGCCGCGTTCTTATCGTGGAAGACATCATCGACACAGGCCGAACGCTTGAATCCGTCGTGAATACAATTCGCTCCCGGAAACCGGCATCGGTACACTCCGTCGCTTTCATCGACAAACCTTCACGCCGCGAAGTGGCCATCGACGCCGATTTCGTTGGATTTCCCGTGGAAGACGTTTTTCTCGTGGGGTATGGTTTGGACTATGCTGAGGCGTACCGGGAACTCCCCTGCATACGCTCTTTCGAGCCATAGGCCCGACGGCGCCGCATCCTCAAAAGCGGGATGACGGAGGATTTTATATTACCGAATATCTCCGTGAACTTCGGCGAATTGAAATCAATCGTTCTCTTTCATGTCGGAACGGACGGTGTGGACCGCCGTTTCGAATTCTTCCTCGCTATCTTCGGGCATTTTGAACCATAGGCCCAGATTCCAAGAGAGAGGGTCCTCGGATAGATCCTCTTTCACCCACACCACGGTTACTTTACAGGTAAAAACCTTATCCTGTATCCGAATGGCGCACTCGCTGATCAATCCCACCTTGGGCTAGTCGGGCACATTGACCATAAAACCGCCCATGCTGACATCAACCGGCCTCAGCCAGTCATTGGCGATATCAGGAGCCTCAATCAAAACCGGCAGTTTGTACCGGGTATGCTGGCGTTTCTCTGAGCCATCACTCATGGGCCGAACTCCGCAGAATTTTCGTGAAGAGAATCATGGTAAAAGCATATACAAGTAAAGTGTAAAATTCCAATTTCGTGGGATAATAATTATACAAAACTTTTAAATACTTTATACTTCATGAATTATTTGTTAATGATCGGGCAGCTTCTTCGATGAGCTTAGGGCCCTATCATTTTCCAATGAACCCCAACGCAGAGAAATGCCCTCGCGCAGACTGGCCCCCGGAAGGGGCCGGGAGTATGATTAAGGAGATGCTGGCCCCTTTGAATATCGAGGTTCACCGATGAATATGCCATCTCAGGTTCATATAGTCGAGGTAGGGACCCGCGACGGTATTCAGGCGGAAAAACAGTTTGTCGAACTGGACCAGAAGCTGCGGATGCTCGAACTTATCGTTGCGGCCGGGGTCCGGCGTATCGAGGCTACCAGTTTTGTGAGCCCCAGGCATGTTCCCCAAATGGCCGACGCTGCGGAGGTCCTGGCGGGCATGGAGCGGCCGCCAGGGGTGGAGATAGAAGCGCTCGTACCGAATATGCGGGGGATGGAGCGCGCTCTTGAGTGCCAACTTGATCGCGTTGTTTTGTTCGTCGCCGCGAGCGAGGGGTTCAACCTCAAAAACCTGAGGGCGGGCCGCGAAAAAATGCTCGATGCGGCGCGCGAGGCGGCCAAGGAGGCTCATGGCGCGGGAATGAAAATTCGCGGCGGCGTAGTGACTGCTTTTGGCTGCCCCTACGAAGGCCGGGTCCCCCTCGAGGCGGTCGAGCGAATCGCCGGGGACTATGCCGACATGGGGTGCGACGAGGTGGGGCTGGCCGACACCGTGGGAATGACGAACCCCGTCGCGGTTCGGCGGATGGCCGAGCATATACGGGCGAAATTTCCCGAAATCCGATTCACCCTCCATTTCCATAACACTCGCGGCGTGGGGCTGGCCAACGTTCTTGCCGGCCTTGAGGCGGGAGTGGACACCTTCGACACCTCAATCGGCGGCCTGGGCGGGTGCCCTTTCGCCCCCCGGGCGACGGGGAATATTTCCACCGAAGACACCGTGAACATGCTCCATGAAATGGGGGCCGAGACAGGCATTAATCTCGGGAAACTCCTCGAGGCGGTCTCCTACGCGGAGTCGGTTTTCGGCAGGCAGCTTCCCGGTCAACTCTTGCACGCCGGGCTTCCGGAATGGGGCGCTCCCGCGGCCTGAAATCCTACCGTCTCAAAATAGCCGGCGATTCCGGGTTGGCGGCCGGCTGAGCAACACTGATTCACACTATGTGTACGCCTGAATTACAAGGCGTTTCGGACATAATCTGTTTTTTTCAACCAATCCCCGCAGGCCTTGACTTTGATGATATTCAGGAGCTAAGTTAATATTCAGTCTCCGGTATACAAAATTCATCATCCATTCCTATGGAATGTGGGAGAAGCAATGCAAGACCCTATTGACGGTCTGCGCGAGCGCCTCGAAATGGTGCGGGCCCAGGGCGGAGACGCCGCCAAGGAGAGACAGCGCAAACAAGGGAAACTGACGGCAAGAGATCGGCTGGACCTTCTGCTCGATCCGGGTTCTTTTTCCGAAATCGGGGCTTTCGTCGAAACTCGCTCGTCTGATTTCGGGATGGCCGAGAGGCGAGTCGCCGGCGACGGCGTCGTCACTGGCAGCGGAACCGTGGGCGGCCAGCTTGTCTTTGCCGTCTCCCAAGATTTCGGGACGCTGGGCGGCTCCCTCGGCGAAATGCACGCCGCGAAAATCGTCAAGACTCAGGAGCTCGCGCTCAAGGCCGGCTGTCCGATTGTACAGATTCTCGACTCGGGCGGGGCCCGAATTCAGGAGGGAATCCTTTCCCTTCACGGATACGCCCAGATTTTTCAGCGGAACACAGTCGCCTCGGGCGTCATCCCCCAGATTTCCGTCATCGTCGGCCCCTGCGCGGGCGGCGCCGTCTACTCACCGGCCATCACCGATTTCGTTTTCATGGTCGAAGGGTTGAGTAAAATGTTCATCACCGGGCCCGACGTCATCAAGGCGGTGACTGGAGAGGAGGTCACCTTCGAAGATCTCGGCGGCGCCACGGTTCACAGCGCCACCAGCGGAAACGCCCACTTCGTCGCCGCGAACGAGCGGGAATGCTTCGCCACCGTCCGGAAGCTTCTATCGTTTCTTCCTGCCAACAATCTGGACGATCCACCCCTTTCGGATGCGAGCGATTGGCCCCCGGAGGAGAATCCGGCCCTGAATGAGATCGTTCCCTCCGAGGGGACCCAGGGCTATGATGTGCGCAACGTGATTGGAAACGTATTCGACCACGGAGATCTTCTGGAGGTTCAACCCTCATATGCCCCCAACATCGTCGTCGGATTCGCCCGCCTGGCGGGGCGGCCGGTGGGCGTCACGGGCAATCAACCCGCCCATTTAGCGGGCGTTCTCGACATCAACAGTTCGGACAAGCTGGCGCGTTTCGTGCGGTTTTGCGACGCCTACAATCTCCCCATCTTCAACTTTGTGGATGTCCCCGGATTCCTCCCCGGCACCCAACAGGAGTACGGCGGCGTTATCCGCCACGGCGCCAAGGTCCTTTACGCCTATAGCGAGGCGACGGTTCCCAAGATCGCCCTCATCCTTCGCAAAAGCTACGGCGGCGCCTATATCGCGATGAGCGGTTTCGGCCTGGGCTACGACCGGGTGTTCGCCTATCCCATGGCGGAGATTGCCGTGATGGGGCCGGACGGCGCCGCGAACATTATCTTCCGCCGCGAAATCGAGGCCGCCTCAGATTCCGAGGCGATGAGGCGCGAGAAAATCGATGAATACCGGGAAAAGTTCGCGAACCCCTACACGGCGGCCAGCCAGGGTCTCGTGGACGCCGTTATCGAACCGGCCCACACTCGCCGGGAATTTATCCGGGCGCTCGAAATGACCGCCAACAAGCGGGAGACGCGCCCCGAAAAGAAACATGGGAACATTCCACTTTAAACGAGGACCGCGGTTTGCCACTGCTCCGTAACGCGATTGAATTAACGATCCTCGGGATGGGGGTGGTCTTTTTCTCCCTCATCGCGTTGATGTACGTCATTCGCATCCTGAACCGGTTCTTTTCGGAGAATCCTGCCGAGGAGGCTCCAGCAGCGATTCCTGGCCCGGCCGAGGGGGGGGGCGATCTCCCGCTCGTCCTTGCCGCCGCGGCGGGATATTTCATCGAAACCGAGGGGGCCGACGTATTCATACCAGAAGTAAGGAGGGGCGGCGCCACCGGCTGGGCCCGCAGCGCCCGTTCAGGGAGAGTGTTTTCGAGGAGGCGGGGTTGAAAAAATTCAAAATTACCATCGGCGGAAAGAGCTATGAAATTACCGCCGATCGGGACGCGTCGGACCCGGCTCGCCTCAGTATCACGGTGGACGGAGATGCGCACTCGGTCGAAATTGAAGAGGAGGAAGCTCCGCGGCCCACAGCCGGTCCGCGACCCGCGGCCCCGCCTCCGCCTTCGGCCGGCTCCGGAGGAGGAGGGAGCGTCCTCGCGCAAATTCCGGGGACAGTTCTTTCCGTCGATGTCTCCGTGGGAGATTCGGTGAACACCGGCGATAAGTTGCTCGTCCTCGAGGCGATGAAAATGGAAAGTGTTATTACCGCCGAGGTGAGCGGAACCGTTAAAGCCGTTCATGTCAGCAAAGGCGACAAAGTGACAGCCGGGCAACAGATGGTGGAAATCGCATGACGGGCCTCACCGGAGCCATTCAATCCTTCATCCAGGCGACGGGGTTCGCCCAGATATCCGGCGGCGACCTCTTGATGCTCACAATCGCGTGCCTTCTCCTATACCTGGCGATTAAAAAAAGTTTCGAGCCGCTTCTGCTCCTCCCCATCGGATTCGGCCTCCTTCTCTCCAACCTCCCGGCGACGGGCATTTTCGAGAAAGGCGGGCTGATCAACTACTTCTATTTCGGCATCAAGGAAGGAATTTTCCCCCCTCTTATTTTCATGGGGGTCGGCGCCTTGACCGATTTCGGGCCCCTCCTGGCGAACCCCAAAACCATTCTCCTGGGCGCGGCCGCCCAGTTCGGAATTTTCGCGACACTCATCGGAAGCATTTTCCTGGGCTTTAACCTTCCCCAGGCGAGCGCCATCGGAATCATCGGCGGAGCGGACGGCCCAACGGCGATTTACACGGCCTCCAAGCTCGCGCCCGAACTCCTGGGACCCATTGCCGTCGCGGCCTACAGTTATATGGCGCTTGTGCCCATCATTCAGCCGCCGATCATGCGCGCCCTTACGAGTGTCGAAGAGCGCAAACGCGTCATGGTTCAACTCAAGGAAATACCGAAACCGGTCCGGATTCTTTTTCCCATAGTTTCCACCCTGCTGTGCGGCCTGCTCCTTCCTTCGGCGGTGCCGCTTATCGGGATGCTCATGCTCGGCAATTTGTTCCGCGAATCCGGGGCGGTTTCCCGCCTTCTCGACACATCTGAAAACGCCCTGCTCAATACCGTCACCATCTTTTTAGGAGTCGCCGTCGGCGCCTCGATGACAGCGCAGACTTTCCTGAAATGGGAAACGATTGGAATTCTCGTGCTCGGCTTAATCGCCTTCAGCATCGGAACGGCTACCGGGGTTCTCTTCGGAAAGGCGATGGCGGCCATCAGCGAAACTCCGATTAACCCGCTCATCGGCGCGGCCGGGGTGAGCGCGGTTCCGATGGCGGCGCGGGTTGTCCAGAAAGTGGGAGCCGATGAAAATCCGCAAAATTTCTTGCTGATGCACGCGATGGGCCCCAACGTGGCCGGGGTAATCGGTTCGGCTATTGCCGCCGGCGTGCTGATATCGCTGGTTAAGCCTTAGTGGAGATAAATGAAAATGGCTGGTCCGCTCCAGGGGGTCCGCGTTCTCGACCTCACCCGAATACTTTCCGGACCCTATTGCACGATGATGCTGGGGGACATGGGCGCCGACATCATCAAGGTCGAAAATCCAAAAGGCGGGGACGACACCCGGGGATGGGGCCCGCCGTTCCTGAACGGGGTGAGCACCTACTACATCTCCATCAACCGTAACAAGAAAAGCTTCACGCTCAATCTCAAACACGGAAAAGGAAAGGAAATTCTCACCGATCTGATCCGCCGGAGCGATGTCGTGGCCGAGAACTTCCGGCCAGGCACGCTCGACAAACTCGGTTTCCCTTGGGAGGAGGTCCAGCGCATCAACCCGAGGGCTATCCTGACATCGGTCTCTGGATTCGGGCATACCGGCCCACGCGCCAGCGAGCCGGGGTTTGACGTCGTGATACAGGGAGAGGGCGGGCTAATGAGCATCACGGGCGAGCCGGACGGCCCGCCGACCAAGGTAGGCGCCTCGGTCGCCGATATCGTGGCGGGAATGCTGGCGGCCCAGGGAACCATCCTGGCCCTTTATCACCGCGAGAAAACGGGCAAGGGACAAAAAGTGGACATCAGTATGCTGGACGGCCAGGTGGCCCTGCTCACCTATCATGCGAATTCATTTTTCGCCACAGGAGCCACCCCCCCCCGCCGGGGGAACAAACACCCCTCGATAACGCCGTACGAGACCTATCAGTGCGCGGACGGGCACCTGAACCTGGGCGTGGGCAACGACAGCCTGTGGCAGCGTTTTTGCGACTCCGTGGAACTGGGCGATCTGAAGGACGACCCGAGATTTGCTGTCAACTCCGACCGGGTGAAAAACCGCAAAGCGCTCCAGGAATTGCTGGACGAATTCTTCGCCGCCCGGAAGGTGGCCCCCACGCTGGAGCTCTTGAAGAGCGCGGGGATCCCATGCGGCCCGATCAACGATATCTCCCAGGTGTTTGACGAACCCCAGGTGCTCGTCCGGGATATGGTCGTTGACATGGACGTACCCGAAGCGGGACCCACCAGGCTCACCGGAGTCCCCATCAAACTCTCCGAAACGCCCGGGGCTGTCGAAACTCCACCGCCTTCGCTTGGCCAACATACTGAGGAATTGCTGGAATCTCTACTCGGGCTAGACGCACCGGCGCGCCAGGTCCTAAGGGATGATGGTGTAATCTGAAGGTGCCATGGCTATTCGAAATTTACACATCGACAGGCCCAAATCGCTCAGCCGAATGGTTGCCGATGAGATCATGGACGCGATTCTCAAGGGGGCCCTCCGGCCCGGGGATAAACTGGTGGAAACCGAACTTACGCAGTCTCTCGGCGTAAGCCGGACTCCCCTCCGGGAAGCGTTCCGGGAACTCGCCGCTGAAGGCTACATCACGGTCATCCCTCACAAAGGCTCCTACGTCAGCACCATTAGCGAGGAAGAAGTGCTGGATCTGTATTCCATTACCAGCGTCCTCGAAGGGCTGGCCACCCGGCTGGCAACACCCCGCCTGAAAAGCGGGGAAGAAAAAGAAAATCTTCTTGCCCTGTTCGAAGACATGAAAAAGAAAAGCGAGTTGGGCGAGGTGGACGCCTACTGGGCCTCGAACCGGAATTTTCATCAATTCATCGCCAAGACCTCGGGCAACGATCGGCTAAGTGACCTCATCGAAAACCTTCGCCGGCAGATTCTCAAAACCCGCGTGATCACGCTTCGGTATCCGGGACGCCTGGAAGGCTCGATGACAGAACACGAAGAAATCCTGAGGGCCATTCTCGGCGGCAAGGAGCAGGAAGCCGAAAAACTCATCACCGATCACCTGGAAAAACAGAGGCAGTTCGTTCTCAGCCTCATCCGCAATATGCCCGACAGCCAGGAAATATCCCAATAACCTCCCCCGTCTCCGGATCGGGGGGCGCCGCCCGCCGCAACCTGGACGACTTCACCCGCCGGGCGGGCCAGTTCGACCGAAAAGTCAAGGAAAAAGAGTCGGCCCAGTTCGAGCGGGCCGTCCACGATTCGGGCTTTGGCCCCGGCCATGTCGCCGTGGATATGGGAATCGGAACCGGAAACGCGGCGTTGCCGTTCCTGAAGGCGGGCGGTCGGGTGATCGGTGTCGAACTCACTCCCGCCATGGCGCAAAAGGGGGCTAGGCGCCTATCCGAAGAGGGATTCGCGGCGCGGGCCCTCTACACGATCGCCCCCGCCGAGCGGGCGCCCATCGGCTGCGAAGCAGCGGACGCCGCCGTTTCCCGGAATGTATTTCATCACTTCGCGGATCCGCGTGCGGTTTTCACTGAAATGGCGTGGACAGTCCGGCCTGGGGGGCATGTCTTCGTAATCTATTTTTCGATCCCGAGGACGAGGCCGAGAGGGAAATCCTCAACCGGGTTGAATTCCTTCGCGTACCCTCTCATGTTCGCACCCTGGCGCTGAGCGAGTTTCGCGCCATGTACGAATCGTCCGGGCTCAGGCTCCTCGACCCCATGACTTCCACCTCTCGGACGCGGTTCGCCGACTGGATGAAGGGGACGAACCCGGCCCCCGGAGACTATTTCCGAATCCTCGGTGATATGGAGTGGTTCCGGGGCTCCGGCGGCAGTTGGTGGGATGTCGAAGGTGAGGGGGATGAAATGCACTTCACGAGAAAGCGGGTGATCCTGACGGGAAGGAAAGACTGAGATAATTTTCCGCCCAACAACGGTTTATAACCTCGATTTCACAATTCCCGTCCTATCAGGAATTATAAGGTTTCTTCTTACAACACTTCGCTCAGAGGCGTGGGCTTTACTCCGAGGGCTTCGGCGACGGCGGGATGAGTGATCCGCCCGGCGACGACGTTGACGCCCTCGGCCAGCTCTGGATGTGCGCAAACCGCCTCTTTCACTCCCATCCCGGCCAGTTCGACGACATACGGGAGAATCGCGCTCGAGAGGGCGAACGTGCTCGTCCGCGGCACGCCCCCGGGCATGTTTGCCACGCCATAGTGGATAACACTGTCCACCACATAGGTGGGCTTCGAGTGATAGGTCGGCTTGATGGTCTCGACACAACCACCCTGGTCCACCGCCACGTCCACAAGAACCGAGCCGGGGAGCATCCTCCCGACAAGGCCGCGGGGAACGAGGTTCGGGGCCCGAGCGCCCGGCACCAGAACCGCACCCACGACGAGGTCGGCCTCCTGAACGGCCTCGCGGATGGTAAAGCGCGTCGAGGCGATGGTCTTCACCCGCCCGCCGAAGATGTCGTCGAGGTACTGAAGCCGGTTGTGGTCGATATCGAGGACGGTGACCCCGGCCCCGAGGCCGACAGCTATCTTGGCCGCGTTTTTTCCGACCATCCCCGCCCCGAGTATCACGACGTTTCCCCGGGGAACGCCAGGCGCTCCGGCGAGCAGGACGCCGCGCCCGCCCATGGTTTTTCGAGGAAACGCGCCCCCTCCTGAACGGCCATGCGGTCCGCTATTTCGCTCATGGGCTGCAGCAGCGGAAGAGCGCCGTTCGCCGTCCGGACGGTCTCGAAGGCCACCGCCTGGACCCGCTTCCGCATCAGGGCACGGGCAAGCGGTTTTGCGGCGGCGAGGGGGAGGAACGTGAAAATTATCTGGCCCTCGCGCATTTTGTCGAATTCGGGCCGAAGGGGCTCCTTCACTTTGACGATCATTTCGCTCCGTCGCCAAAGGGCGTCCGCTCCGGGGACAATTTTCGCGCCGACATCGGTGTACGCGTGGTCCTCGATGCCGGCGCCCTGACCCGCACCCTTTTGGATCAGAACGGAATGGCCGGCGGCCGTAAGGGCCTCGGCGGCGGCGGGGGCGAGCGCGATGCGGTATTCGTCTTTTTTGATTTCCTTCGGTACACCCACGATCATGATGGCGCTCCTTCGTTGATTCCCAGTAGGAAGAATGTACTTTCCGCCTCGGCCACGACAGCCCCGTCGGCGGCCCGCATGACCCGCCCTTCGAGAATCGCGAACCCACCCTTTTCTTTTATCTGGCGACCCTCCACGCGCAGCGGCGTTCCCACCGGCACGGGATCGCGGTAGCGAATCTGGCATTTCGCGGTGTAGGCCTGGATTCCACGGAGAAAGAGGCAGTTCGCCATGACATCGTCGAGGAGGCTGTAGAGAATTCCACCGTGGGTGACGCCGTCGTAGCCCTGGTGGGCGGATTCCGGCGTAAACTCCGCCCGGCAAACCTCCCCCTCGAGTCGAAAATTAATTTTCAGGCCAATCGTGTTGTCCGTCCCGCAAACAAAGCACGAATTCGCGTCCGGTCTTCCTCTTTCCGCTGACATGGTCCCTCAATCGGAATACAGGTGAATTTCCCGGATCCCCGCCCTCCCCGGCGCAAAAAATACGGGAGAGCCACCTAGCGGCTCCCCCGCATTTGTATCGCTTCCCTCTTGATGCGTCTAGGACTCTCCCTGGGCCTCGCGCTTTAGCCGCCGCTTTTCGTCGCGGGCCTCCTCCCGGCTGGTATCTCGATCGACGAGCTCCAGGATGGCCATCGGGGCGGCATCCCCCGGGCGCGGGGGCATCTGAATGATCCGCGTATACCCTCCGGGCCGATCAGCGTAGCGAGGCCCTATCGTGTCCATCAGCTTTTGGACGGAAGCCGGGGTGCGAAGGACGGCGGCCGCCTGGCGCCGCGCATGAAGGGTTCCTCTTTTTCCCAGTGTGATGACGCGCTCGACATGGCGGCGGACTTCCTTGGCCTTTGCCAAGGTGGTTCTCAGCCGCTCCTCGTCGATCAAGGACGTGACCATGTTCCGGGTCATGGCCCTGCGATGCTTGGAGCGACGCCCCAGTTTTCTACCAGTCCACCGGTGCCTCATCCCACCTTCTCCCTATTCCTCATCCCCGGTCAGGCCGAGTTCTTCAGACGTCACCTTGAGCTGGACAAAATCCATCCCGAACGTAAGGCCCATGGTAATCAAAATATCCCGAATCTCGTTCAAGCTCTTTCGCCCGAAATTCCGCGTTTTGAGCATTTCGCCCTCGGAGCGCTGCACCAATTCGGCGAGCGTGCGGATGCGGGCGTTTTTCAGACAGTTGTAACTCCGCACGGAAAGCTCAAGCTCCTCAACGCTACGGCGAAGGTTTTCGACGAGCTTCTGGCGCCGCTCATCAACCTCCTGCACGGGAGCCGGCTCTTCCTCTTCCTCGAAATTAATGAAAATCCGGAGGTTGTCATTCAGGATTTTCGCCGCGTGCGCCACGGCGTCAACCGGGGCGATCGTTCCGTTCGTCTCCACCTCCAAAATGAGCTTGTCGTAGTCGGTCACGTCCCCCACGCGGGTCTTATCCACCCTGTAGGCACAGCGCCGGACCGGCGAATAGGCTGAATCCATCGGGATGAACTGGGGACCCAGTTGCATCTCCTCGGCGTTGCGCTCGGCCGGAACATATCCCCTCCCGACCCGAACGATCAACTCAATGTCGAGGCTCGCTTCCTCGTTCATCGTGGCGATATGAACATCCGGATTCAGAACCTCGATTCCCGGAGGACATTCCAAATCGCCCGCCTTGAATTCCCCGGCCGTACCGCTGTGCCGGTAGGCAACCCGGGCAGGCTCGGCTGAGTCCATCCGGATGACGACCTCTTTCAGGTTCAAAATGATGTCCGTTACATCTTCCAGGACCCCCGAAATCGTGGAGAATTCATGAAAGACCCCTTCGATTCGGACCGCGGAGAACGCGGCGCCCCTCAGCGAGGACAAAATCACCCGGCGGAGCGCATTTCCCAGCGTGGTCGCATAGCCGCGCTCAAGCGGCTCAGCTACGAATTGACCGAAAGTGCCGGTCAAACTTTCCTTTTCCGTTTCGAGACTGACTGGTTTTACCAAATCCGCGTACAAAGTCATGAAAACTGCCCCTCCATTGGGCGACTTCGCCACTCGAACCCCCGATAGCCACCTTCCGGCTCGCGGCAGGTTCCGCGCGAGTTACTTGGAGTAGAGCTCTACGATTTGTTGGGCGTCAATATTGAGTTGTATATCCACCTGAGTAGGCAACTCGACCACCCGCGTCTGAAGATCGGCGAGGTCAACATCGAGCCATTCGGGCAAACCCCTGGCTTTGCCTTTTTCGGCGCACTGAAGAATATTTTCGATCTTCTTGCTCTTCTCCTTAATCTGAATCACATCACCCTTGCGAACCGAGAACGAAGGCCGGTTCACCTTCCTGCCGTTCACCGTTACGTGATTATGCACCACCAGCTGACGGGCCTGCGTTCTCGAGTCGGCGAAACTGGACCGAAACACCACGTTATCCAGGCGGAGCTCCAGGGCACGGAACAGATTTTCTCCCTTGACTCCTTTTTTCCGGGCCGCGTCTCCATAATAAATCCTGAATTGTTTTTCAAGAACACCATAAACCCAGCGCGCCTTCTGCTTTTCGCGCAACTGCGTCCCATACTCGCTGACCTTTCCGCGGGTACGAGCCGCGCCGTGCTGACCTGGAGGAAAGCTGCGCTTATCGAACGAACATTTATCGCCGAGGCAACGATCCCCTTTGAGGAATAGCTTCATCCCTGCCCGGCGGCAGAGGCGGCATACGGAATCCTTATATCGAGCCAAACCCAGCTTACCCCCTTATATCGAATGCACCCTAGACCCGGCGCCGCTTCCGCGGCCGGCACCCATTGTGCGGAATCGGCGTTACGTCCCGGATCAGCGAAATTTCCAGACCCGAGGCCGACATTGAGCGAATCGCGGCTTCTCTGCCGCCACCCGGACCGCTCACGAAAACATCCACGGACGTTACGCCCATATCCAGCGCTTTCTTCGCAACCGCGGCGGCGGCCGTCTGGGCGGCGAAAGGAGTCCCTTTCCGGGAACCCTTGAAACCTTCGGCGCCCGAGGAGGACCAACAAACCACGTTTCCGGAAGCATCGGAAATAGAAATCATGGTGTTGTTAAAACTGGACTTGATGTGGGCCTGACCCTTCCCGATGGCCCGGCGCTCGCGCCGGCGCTTGCCGCCGCTCCGCCTTTTTCCGCCTTGCGCCAACTTCCATCCTCCTATTGATCTTTTGGAATACTACTTGCCCTTCTTCGAACCCACGGTTCTCTTGGGTCCTTTCCTTGTGCGGGCATTGGTGCGTGTTCGCTGACCGCGCACAGGAAGCCCCCGCCGGTGCCTGAGGCCTCGGTACGAGCCGGTATCCATCAACCGCTTGATGTTCATTGTCACCCGGCTGCGCAAATCGCCTTCGACCGCGTAGGACCGTTCGATGATTTCCCGAAGGGATTGGACTTGCTGCTCCGTCAAATCCTTCACCTTGACGACGCCGCCGACCTTCGCCTCCTCCGCGATTTTCCTCGCCGAGGAATGCCCGATCCCATAAATATGGGTCAGGGCGATCTCTACGTTTTTCTCATTGGGGATATCGACCCCGGCTATTCGTGCCATTCGCTCCCTCCTCCATGCGACATTACGGAGCTATCCCTGACGCTGCTTATGCTTGGGATTGGTGCAAAGGACCCTCACCACTCCCTTGCGCCGGATCACCTTGCACTTGTCACACATCGGTTTGACCGAGCTCCTGACTTTCATGGAGAAGGCCCACCTTTCTTTATTTGTACCGGCTCGTGATTCGCCCACGAGTCAGGTCATACGGCGACAACTCTACTTTTACGGTATCGCCGGGCAGGATGCGGATGAAGTGTTTTCGCATTCTGCCCGAAATATGCGCCAAGACATTGTGACCGCCTTCAATATCCACTCGAAACATCGCATTGGGCAACGTCTCGACGATAACACCATCGACCTCGATCGAATCTTCCTTGGTTTGGCGCTCCTCGCGCTCCTCCGGTGATATCCTCTTCTTCCTCTTTTTCCGTCCGCGCCGGAGAGGAGGCCTCCTCATGCAGCTAAACTCAAAATTTCGGGACCGTTTTCGGAAATCACCAATGAATGCTCAAAATGAGCGGACAGCTTTCCGTCGGCCGTCACAACCGTCCAGGCATCACCGAGGACCTTCACATCGGCAACGCCAACATTCAACATCGGCTCGAGCGCCATCACCATCCCCGGCTTGAGTTCGGGACCCGTTCCCGGCTCTCCGAAATTCGGCACCTGCGGCTCTTCGTGAAGGCTGGTGCCGATTCCGTGTCCCACATACACCTTTACGACGGAAAAACCCGCCGCTTCGGCGTGGACCTGAATCGCGTTGGAGACATCGAAAAGGCGGTTGCCGGCCTTGGCCCTCTCGATTCCCTTCCAGAGCGCCTCCTCGCAAAATCTCAGGAGTCTTTGGGCGTCTTCGCTCACTTTGCCCACAGGCACAGTAACCGCATGATCGCCGAAATAACCGTCCAGCTTGACTCCGATATCAATGCTGAGAATGTCGCCTTCTTGAAGCTTACGTTTATTGGGGATTCCGTGAACCACCTGCTCGTTCACCGAAGTGCACAATGTGTGCTTAAACCCATTATATCCCTTAAACGCCGGCGTTCCGCCCATATCGAGCACGAGCTTTTCCGCCATCTCGTCCAGTTCGAGCGTCGTCGTTCCCGGATGGATCGCTTTTTTGATCTCGCCCATGACGGAGGCCACGATCCGGTTGCTCGCCCGAAGTTTCTTGATTTCATCGGGGGATCGGAGAACAATCATTTCGAAATCACCTCAGATACTTCGGCTTCGATCCGCTCGAAGACATCATCCGGTTCGCCCGTTCCGTTAACCTCGGCGAGCTTGTTGCGCGAGCGGTAGAAATCCACCAAAGGCGCTGTATGCTTCATATACACCCCAATACGGTGCTCAACCGTGCTCTTCTGATCGTCTTCCCTCTGATAGAGGGCGCCGGCGCACACCGGACAGGGCGAAATATCCCTTTTGGGGAAAACGGCTCCGCACTCGCGGCAGGTCAAACGGCCGGAAAGCCTATCAATCACCTCCTCGGCCGGCACATTCAAATATACCGTTACATCAACGCTTCCAGGCAAAACCCTCTCCAATGCATCGGCCTGATCGACTGTCCGAGGAAATCCGTCCAGAATAAACCCCTCGCTGCAATCCTCCTGGGAAATTCTCTCCTCGATAATGGACACAATCAGATCATCCGGCACAAGCATCCCACCCTGGATGATTTCCTGCACTTTCTTGCCCAAAGCCGTTTCATCCGCCACCGCTTTCCGGAGCATATCGCCAGTGGAAATCTGCGGTATCTTATAAATTTCACTCAGCCGAACGCCCTGTGTTCCTTTTCCTGAACCCGGAGGACCCAATAAAACTATTCTCAAAACTAAACCGTCCTCCCCCGGACCCTGCTTTTTTTGAGGAATCCTTCATAATTGCGCATGACGAGATGGCTTTCGATCTGTCTCTGAGTATCCACCGCAACACCGACAACGATTAATAACGCGGTCCCTCCGAAAAAGAAAGGAACGTTGAACCACTGAATCAAATATGTCGGCAGAATAACGATTAAACTCAAATAAATTGCGCCGATGAAAGTAAGCCGGGTCAAGGTGCGGTCGATGAAGTCGGCCGTCGGCCTTCCCGGCCGCCTCCCCGGAATAAATCCACCGTACTTGCGAAGGTTGTCCGCCACATCCATCGGGTTAAAAATGATCGACGTATAAAAATAGGCGAAGAAAAAGATGAAACTCACAGTCAATATCACGTAAAGGGCGTTTCCGGGCGTCAGCATCTGGCTGACTTGATTCATCCAGGGAACGTTTGAAAACTGGGCTATAGTCGCCGGAAACAATATGAGTGAACTCGCGAATATCGGCGGGATAACGCCGGAGGTGTTCACCTTCAGGGGAAGGTGGGTCTCTTGGCCTCCGGCCATCTTCCGGCCCACCATCCGCTTGGCGTACTGCACCCGTATTCTTCGCTGGCTCGTTTCGAACCAAACCACCAGGCCAACCACCCCCACCATGCCGACAATGATTAAAATCATGACAAACGGAAGGATTTCCCCCGTGCCCATCAAGCGAAGAGAGTTGATAATCGCGCTCGGGAGGCCCGCCACGATTCCGGCGAAAATGATCAGGGATATTCCGTTTCCGATTCCCCGCTCGGTAATCTGCTCTCCGAGCCACATGATAAAAGAAGTCCCCGCGACGAGGGTGAGCACCGTCATCGCCCGGAACGCCCATCCCGGCTCGGGAACGACGAGCGCGCCCGTCGGCGCCTGCATCTGTTCTATGCCGACAGCGATTCCGAATCCCTGGACCGTGGAAAGAAGCACCGTCCCGTACCGGGTGTACTGGTTGATTTTCTTCCGCCCGGCCTCGCCCTCTTTCTTGAGACGCTCGAGGTGGGGGATGACCACCGTCAAAAGCTCCAAAATAATGGACGAGCTGATGTAGGGCATAATTCCGAGAGCGAATATTGTCACCTGGCTGAGCGCCCCGCCGGTGAAGAGATCGAAAAACTGCATGATCGTGCTTCCGCCGCCCCTGAGCTCCGAGAAAAAAGCAGCCAGAGCGACCGTATCGATCCCCGGAGTGGGGACATGAACACCGATCCGGTAGACCGCCAGCAGAGCCAAAGAGAAGAGAACCCTGTTCTTCAGCTCGGGGATCTGGAAAATATTTCCGACGCCGGCCTCTCTCACGCGCTGGAATCCTTTTTCTCTGCCCTAAAAGGAACGATTTCCACGCTTCCGCCCGCCGCTTCCACTTTCCTTCGGGCCGATTCGCTGCAGCCCTGAACCTTTATGGTCAGAGCGCGGTCGACAGAGCCCGAGCCGAGCAGCCTCACCCCGTCGGCGGCCAGCTTGCGGACCACGCCGGAGGCCTCGAGGGCGGCGGCGTCCACCGCCACGCCCGCATCGAAGCGCGCCAGTTTCCCGACATTCACCTCGGAGTATCCCTTCTTGAAGATATTCCTGAACCCGCGCTTGGGGAGCCGCCGCTGTAGGGGCATCTGCCCTCCCTCGAAACCGGGCTTCTTCGAATACCCCGACCGCGATTGCTGGCCCTTATGCCCCCGGCGGGAGGTTTTGCCGTGACCCGATCCTGTGCCCCGGCCCACACGGGTCCTCTGGCGCGTCGCTCCCGGCGTCGCCCTCAGGTCCCCCAGCCGCGTGAAATCGTCCTCAGAAGCCAATTTTCAAAATCCTCCTACGCCGCCAAACGCCGCAACGCCTAAACATCCTCGACTTCGAGAAGGTGCTTCACCTTGAAAATCATCCCGCGTATCGATGGACAATCCGTTCGCACCGTAGTCGAATTCAACTTCCTCAGCCCGAGGCCGCGCAGAACCTCGCGCACCTTTTTGTTGTAGCCGATGGGGCTCTTGCGCAAAGTGACTCTCACCTGATTCGCCACGGTTCCGCCTCTCCCAATCCTTTAAGCTTCGACCGGAGTTTCTTCCGGGGAAGGCATCTCAAGGCCGCGCAATTTCATGACTTCCTCCATCGTCCGGAGCGACCTCAAGCCCTGGAGCGTCGCTTTCGCCGCATTGTGCGGGTTCCGGGTCCCGATGCACTTTGTCAGGATGTCGCGGACACCCGCTACGTCCAGCACCGCCCTGACCGGGCCGCCGGCGATGACTCCGGTCCCGCGGGACGCTGGCTTGAGCAGCACCCGCCCGGCGCCGTAGTGCCCGAGAACCTTGTGCGGAATCGTACCGTCGGCCAGCGCCACCGGAACCATTGCTTTGCGCGCCTTCTCGACACCCTTTCGAATCGCTTCGGGCACTTCGTTCGCCTTGCCCAATCCGATGCCCACATTCCCCTTGCGGTCGCCCACGGCCACCAGCGCGCTGAAGCTAAAGCGCCTTCCGCCCTTGACGACCTTCGCGACCCGGTTGATGTAAATGACCCGGTCTACAAAATCGCGCTCGTCTCCGGAGGCTTCGTCTTTTTTATTGTTTCTCCGTCTTCTTCTATCGGGTTCCTGTGCCGCCATCAGAACTTCACTCCCTCTTCGCGAACCGCATCCGCCAGGGCTTTCACGCGGCCATGATAGAGAAAACCGTTCCGGTCAAAGACAACCCGCTCGACGCCTTTCGCCTTGGCCCGTTCGCCGAGCAGCGTTCCAACCTTACCGGCCCCGTCCTTGTCGCTACCTTTTGAATCGCCGGCCGAGGACAAAAACTCCTTCTCGCGGGAAGAAGCAGCCGTGACGGTAGTCCCGGCGATATCATCGATTATCTGGGCGTAAATGTGCTTCCCGCTCCGGTAAACGGCGAGCCGAGGCTTCTCCTGATCACCCCTGGCCTTTTTCCGCACCCGGTTCTTCCTTCCGAGCCAGGATTCACGTTTTGTTTTTTTTGCCACCTCAACCATCCTTCCAGGCTAAACGCCCGCTTTACCCACTTTGCGCCGAACGTATTCGCCAACATACCGGATTCCCTTGCCCTTGTAGGGCTCGGGGGGCTTTACGCGGCGAATCTCCGCAGCGACAAACCCGACAACTTCCTTGTCGATGCCCTTCACCTTGATGGCGTTGCGCTGCCGATCGCTTTGAACCTCGAAATCGATCCCCTCGATCGGCGCTATCTTCACTGAATGCGAATAGCCGACATTGAGAATCAGCCCCTTGCCGTCGGCCTCGACGCGGTATCCAAGGCCAATGATCTCAAGCTCTTTTTCGTAGCCTTTCGTCACGCCTTCGACCATGTTGGCGACAAGAGATCGCGTCAGACCGTGAAGCGACTTATCCTGCCTCGACTCGGAGGGCCGGGTGACGATTATCTGGCCGTCCACAATCTCGAGTTTCGGCCTGGGATGAAGCTCACGGTTAAGGGTTCCCTTGGGGCCCTTCACGGTTACCGCCGTGCCGTCAATCTTCACCTCCACTCCATCGGGAATGGGGATCGGCATTCTTCCTATGCGCGACATCGAACAGCCCTCACCAAATCTCGCAAACGTATTCGCCGCCTACCCCCGCCTGGCGCGCTTCTTCGTCCGTCATCAGGCCTTTGGAGGTGGAAATTATGGCAACGCCCATGCCGTTCAACACTTTCGGAATTTCTTCCTTGCCCACATAAACCCTTCGGCCCGGCTTGCTGATGCGTTTGAGCCCGGTCAAAACCTTTTTGGCGTTATCCTTGAACTCCACTACGATGTTGTCGCGCCCCAAGTGGCCGGGGGCCATGTTGTAGCTTTTAATGAACCCTTGGGCGTGAAGCAGGCCAGCAATCTGTTTTTTCTGGCCGCTCCCCGGAATTTCCACTTTCGTGTGCCCCGCCTGAAGGCCGTTGCGAATCCGGGTGAGCATATCGGCGATAGGATCGGTCATACTCATTTGGTCGTTTCTCCGTCTACCAACTCGATTTCGTCACCCCGGGGATCTCGCCTCTAAGAGCCAGTTCCCGGAAGCATATCCGGCAGAGCTTGAACCGGCGCAGGTAGCCGCGGGGCCGCCCGCATCTCAGGCACCGGTTGTAGGCCCGGACAGTAAATTTCGGGGTTTTCTTTTGCTTCGCAACCAAGCACTTCTTAGCCACGTTCTCTCCTGCTAGGACTCTCTGAAAGGAACGCCCAGAAGGCGGAGTAGCGCCCTGCCTTCCTCGTCGGAATTCGCCGATGTGTTGATAACCACGCCCAAGCCCCTCGTGTGGTCGATTTTATCCACATCGACCTCGGGGAAGATCACCTGATCCCGGATTCCGAGGCTAAAATTCCCGCGGCCATCGAACGACTTGGGGCTCAGCCCCCGGAAATCCCGGACACGGGGGAGGGCGACGTTCACCAGGCGGCTGAAAAAGTCCCACATCGGCACATGACGAAGCGTCACCATCGCGCCGATAGACATCCCCGCGCGAAGCTTGAAGTTGGCGATTGATTTTTTCGCTTTCGTGACAACGGGTTTTTGTCCCGCTATTACAGTCAACTGCTCCAGGCCCTGCTCGAGAGCCGAGGCGGTAGCCACCGCCTCTCCCAGACCCATGTTCAGAGTCACCTTGACCAGCTTGGGCACCTGCATGATGTTCTTGTAGCCGAACTCTTTTTGAAGTTCGGGAACCACCTGGTCGCGATACTTTTGAAGCATTTCAGGCACATACGCCATTTTTCAGCCCTTATACCGTATCGAGCAGCTCACCGCTGCGCTGTGTAACGCGGACCCGGGTGCCGTCCTCAAGGCGTCTTCTTTTCACCCGGGAAGGTTTTCCGGACTTCGGATCGACGGGCATCACGTTACTGATGTGAATCTTGCCCTCGCGCTCGATGATGCCGCCCTGCTGGTTGGTCTGGGTCGGCTTCGTGTGGCGCTTCATCATGTGAATCTTCTCGACGATGACCCGGTTCTGGCTCTTTAAAACGTGAAGGATTTTCCCGCGCTTTCCCTTATCGCGACCAGCAATCACTTCAACGGTATCGCCTTTTTTCACGTGCGTTTTACTGTTTTTTCCCATTCCACAGGCCTCAAAGAACTTCCGGAGCCAGGGAGACGATTCGTATGAACCGCTTCCGCCTCAGCTCCCGGGCTACGGGCCCGAAAATACGCGTGCCGACCGGCTCGCGCGCATCGTTGATAAGTACAACGGCGTTGTCGTCAAAGCGAATATAGGTGCCGTCGTCGCGGCCAGTTTCCTTGGTGGTGCGGACCACAACGGCCCGGCGAACCTCGCCCTTTTTCACCTGGCTGTTGGGCGCGGCCTCTTTCACCGAAATGACGATGATGTCGCCGACACGGGCATAGCGCCTTCTCGAGCCACCGAGCACCTTGATGCACTGGGCGCGCTTGGCTCCCGAGTTGTCCGCCACACTGCAGTTGGTCTGCATCTGTATCACGGGTCGATCCCTCTCTTGTACGCCCTAAACCGCGCGATCGATAACATCGAGCAACCGCCACCGCTTTCTTTTGCTGAGCGGGCGGGTTTCGATAATCCGTACCCGGTCGCCGGCCTTCAGCGTATTCTCCACGTCGTGGATCAAATATTTTTTCCGCCTTCGCACCACGCGCTTAAAAGTGGTGTGCTGAAAGGTCCGAACGACCTCGACCGTAACGGTCTTGTCCATCTTGTCGCTCACCACAATTCCGCTTCGCACCTTGCGGCGGCCGCGTTCATCAGCCATGTCTAGTTCTCCTCCGAAGAAGCATCGGCCGCCTGGCCCCACCTCTCGTTTTTCGAATGGACAAATCTCGCCAGATCGCGGCGGATGTTGCGAATCTGCGCCGTATTGTCCAGCTGACCCGACGCCTTGCGAAACTTGAGGTTAAAAAGCTCGGTCCGCAGCTCGCGCTCTTTCTCCTCGAGTTCTGCGGCGGCCAACTCCCGGACTTCGGTCATCTTCATGGGTAATATCCTTACGAAACCGTCACAAAACGCGTCTTGCACGGAAGCTTGCGCCCGGCCAAACGGAGGGCTTCCTTGGCCACATCGGCGGGAACACCGTCGAGTTCATAGAGAATCCGGCCCGCCCGGCAAGGGGCGACCCAGAACTCGGGAGTTCCCTTGCCCTTGCCCATCCTGACCTCGGCCGGTTTCTTGCACACCGGCTTGTCCGGGAAAATGCGGATCCAGATCCGCCCACCCCTTTTCACGTGGCGCGTCATGGCGATTCGGGCCGCTTCGATCTGGCGGGCTGTGAGCCGCACGGTTTCCAGCGTCTGGAGGCCGAAACTCCCAAAAGCGAGGGTGTTTCCAGCACGGGCCTTTCCGCGCGTGCGGCCCTTCATCTGCTTCCGAAATTTTGTCCGCTTGGGCTGAAGCATAGCGCCAACCGCTCCTTATGAGTCCTTGCCCGTAGGCACTTCCGAGGCGGGGCGCCTCCTCGGAGTACGAATCATCTCTCCGCGGAAAATCCACACCTTTACGCCGATTACCCCGTAGGTCGACATCGCCTCGGCAACCCCGTAATCAATGTCAGCGCGAAGCGTACCCAGCGGGACACGCCCTTCCCGGTACCACTCGGTCCGCGCGATTTCCGCGCCACCGAGACGGCCCGAGCACTGAATCTTCACGCCCTTTGCCCCGAAGCGCATGGCCGAAACGACGGATTTTTTCATCGCGCGGCGAAAGGCGATCCGGCGCTCCAGCTGCATGCCGATATTCTCCGCTACGAGCTGAGCGTCCATCTCGGCCTTACGGACTTCCTTGATATTCACGTAGACCTGGTTACCCGTGAGCTGCTGAAGCTCTGCCTTGAGCTTATCCACCTCGGAACCGCGCTTGCCAATAATGATCCCCGGGCGTGATGTCCATATATTAATCCGTGCGCGGTTGCTCGCCCGTTCGATCTCCACGTTGCTCACGCCCGCATGCGTGAGGCGTTCCTTGACGAACTTTCGAATCTTCAAATCGTCGTGAAGCAGATCCGCAAAATAACGGTTGGCGAACCAGGTGGACTGCCATCCCCTGGTGATTCCGACACGGAAACCGACCGGATGAACTTTCTGTCCCATACGCGCTCCTCTATTTCGACTCGTCGAGAACGACCTGAATGTGACAGGTCCGCTTCAATATCTTGCCCACGCGGCCACGTGCCCGGGGGCGGAAACGCTTGAGCGTGGGTCCCTGATCCACCGTGACGCTATGCACGATCAGGGCGTCGGGATCGTCGTTTTCGCCCTTATCGGCCGCATTGGCGAGCGCGGAGCGGATCAGTTTCTCCAGGTCCCGCGAAGCGGCCCGGGTTGATAGCTGAAGGAGGATCAGCGCCTCGGACACCCTTTTGCCGCGGACCATGTCGGCCAGTTGACGGGTCTTCCTCGGCTTCGCCCGGTAATGCTTTAGCACCGCTTTGGACATCACTTCGCCTCAATCGAAACCGGATTACTTCAGCGTTATCTGACGCTTGGTAATCCCGGAGTGGCCACGATAGGTCCGGGTCGGGGAGAAATCCCCCAACTTGAATCCGACCATGTTTTCGGTCACGTAAACGGGGATGAACTTCTTCCCGTTATGCACGGCGAACGTAAACCCGACAAACTCGGGAACAATCGTCGAACGCCGGGACCAGGTTCGAATCATCCGCTTATCGTTGCTGCCGGACTGGGCTTCGACCTTCTTCCGAAGGTGGTCGTCGATAAACGGGCCTTTATGCAGTGAGCGAGACATCCTTCTCCTCCAGCTCTTTCAAAACGGTTATTTCTTGCCTCTTCGCCGAACGATGAATTTCGAGGAAGGGTTGTTTTTCCTCCGGGTCTTGTAGCCCTTCGTCGGCTTACCCCAAGGGGTGGCGGGGTGGCGCCCGCCCGAGCTTTTCCCCTCGCCGCCGCCCAAGGGGTGGTCGACGGGATTCATGGCGACGCCGCGTACATGAGGCCTTCGGCCGAGCCACCTATTGCGGCCCGCCTTGCCCATGCTGACGTTCGAATGATCCGAGTTGCCCGCTTCGCCGATGGTGGCGTAACACCGCGTGTGGATCATCCGCATTTCGCCGGAGGTGAGGCGGAATGTCGCGTACTCGCCCTCCTTGGCCATCAGCTGCGCGCTAGTTCCGGCGCTCCGGGCGATTTGCGCCCCTTTGCCCGGCTTCATCTCGATGTTATGGCACACCGTCCCGTCGGGAATATTGGAAATGGGCAGGGCGTTGCCCATTTTCACGTCCGCATCGGGACCCGAAACGACCTCCTGACCGACCTGAAGCCCGTCCGGCGCAACGATGTAGCGTTTCTCCCCGTCGCGGTAAACGAGCAGGGCCACGCGGGCCGAGCGGTTCGGGTCGTATTCGATAGTCCGAACCACGGCGGGGATCCCGTGTTTGTCGCGGATGAAATCGATGGACCGGTAACGCCGCTTGTGTCCGCCGCCACGCCAAAAGGTGGTTGTCCTCCCGTTATTGTTCCGGCCACCCGACTTGCTCAGACCACGGGTGAGGGATTTTTCGGGCCTCTCCCGGGTAATTTCGTCCCGGGTGAGAATAGCCATGAAGCGCCGGCCCGGCGATGTCGGTTTAAATTTTTTGAGTGGCATCCTCTTCTCCAGGCGTCCTATGCCGACTCGAAGAATTCAATATGATCGCCCTCTTTGAGGGTGATCACGGCTTTTTTCCAAGGCGGGCGCATCCCGAAGTGGCGGCCCATCCGAACGCGCTTGCTCGGCATCATCATGGTGTTCACCTTGAGGACGGTGACGCTGAAAAGCTGCTCGACCGCCTCCTTGATTTGCACCTTATTCGCGCGGTTATCGACATCGAAGACGACCTTGTTGGCCTCCTCACTGCCCATGACGCTTTTCTCCGTCACGCAGGGCCGCCGGACAACCGATGTAGGCTCCATTTTCACAGCGTCAGTCTCCGGACAATCGCCTCAAGGGCGCCCTTGGTGCACAAAAGATGCTCGTGCCACATGATGTCGTAAACGTTCAGACCCTCGACCCGGAGGGGCTTGGCCGTCCGGATATTCCTCACCGCCGTCAGGAAGTTCGGCCGCTCGACATCGCTAACAAGCAGCGTCTTGCCGGCCGCATCGAGATTATTCAACGCCCCGAGGACGGTTTTCGTCTTCGGCTCGGAAAGCTCGAAATCCGCGATCACCCTCAGCTTTCCTTCCTTTAGTTTCAGGTTAAGCGCGCTCTTGAGGGCGCCCCGGCGCATTTTCTTGGGCATCCTCTGCTCGTAGCTACGAGGCTTGGGGCCGAATGTCGTGCCGCCATGCCGCCAGATGCCTGACTTGACGTCGCCCGCGCGGGCGCGGCCGGTTCCTTTCTGGCGCCAGGGCTTGCTCCCCGATCCGCTGACTTCCTTGCGGGTTTTCGTCGAATGCGTACCCGAGCGGCGCTTGGCGAGCTGGTACTTCACCATCTGGTGAATCAGGTGGAGCTTCACCTCACCGTCGAAAACCGCCTCGGGAAGATCGACCTGCTCGACGACTTTTCCCTCGAGATCCATCACGTCAACCTGGGGCATGATTTTCCTCAGCCTCCCCTTGCCGCGCGCTTGGATGCTTTCAGCGGATTCAGGCTACGAACCTGCTCCTTTGGCCCTTCAAGGCCGCCCCGCTGGCCTTTGACGCTCTTTCGAAGAATAACGACTCCACCGTTCGCACCGGGAACGGAGCCCCGGAGGAATATCAAATTATCCTCGGGGATCAGGTCGACGAGGAGCACGCTCTGGGTGGTCACCCGCTCGCTCCCCATGTGACCGGGCATTTTCTTTCCCTTGATGATCCGGCCGGGATAGGCGGCATTTCCCAACGAGCCGAGCCCCCGGTCGAACATTCCGCCGTGGGTCTTGGGGCCGCCGCTGAAACCGTGGCGCTTAATCCCGCCGGCAAAACCGCGGCCCTTGTTCACGCCAGTAACGTCGAGGCGGTCGCCCCGGTCGAAAACGGTGGCATCGAGAACGGAACCGACCTCCAGTTCCTCGTCGCCCTCGCCGATCGGGACTTCCCTGACCACACGGAAGGGCTGAACACCCGCCTTTTTGAAGTGGCCCATCATCGCCTTTGAAACGCCCTTTTCCTTCCTCGGAGTGAAACCAAGCTGCAGGGCGTCGTAGCCATCTTTTTCCGCCGTTTTTTTCTGAATCACGGTGCATGGGCCCGCCTCCACCACCGTAACGGGAATGGTGCCTCCGTCCGGGGAGAAAATATTGGTCATACCTATCTTACGGCCTAAAAGAAAATCCATCGTCTAAATTCCCTGCCTACAGTTTGATTTCCACGTCCACACCCGCGGCCAATTCGAGCTTCATCAAGGCGTCGACCGTTTGCTGGGTCGGATCCATGATATCGACCAGGCGCTTGTGTGTTCGCGTTTCGAATTGCTCCCTGGACTTTTTATGTACATGCGGCCCGCGGAGCACAGTGTATTTACTGATAGTGGTGGGCAAGGGAATGGGTCCGACCAGGACCGCTCCCGTACGGCGCACCGTCTCGACAATTTCGGTCACAGACTGGTCTAAGAGCCGGTGATCGTAGGCTTTAAGGCGTATCCGTATTTTCTGGTTCATCGTGCCCTGGGTTGCCTCTCTCCCCCTTCGGGGGCCTACTCGGTCACTTCGGTGACGACGCCGGCGCCCACCGTGCGCCCGCCCTCGCGGATCGCGAAGCGAAGCTCGCGCTCCATCGCGATGGGCTGGATCAACGACACGTCCATCGAAACGTTGTCGCCGGGCATCACCATCTCACGGCCCTCGGGAAGAACCACCGAGCCCGTTACGTCCGTCGTGCGGAAATAAAACTGAGGCCGGTAGCCGTTGAAAAACGGCGTATGGCGGCCGCCCTCTTCTTTCTTCAGGATGTAGACCTCGCACTTGAACTGCGTTGCCGGCTTGATCGAGCCCGGAGCCGCCAGCACCTGGCCCCGCTCGATCTCGTCTTTCTTCGTGCCCCGGAGCAGTATCCCGACGTTGTCGCCCGCCTGGCCCTGGTCCAGAAGCTTGCGGAACATCTCCACGCCCGTCGCCACCGTCTTGGCCGTATCGTTGATCCCCACGATCTCAACGTCGTCGCCAACGTTGATGATCCCCCGATCGACCCGGCCCGTCGCCACCGTCCCCCGGCCTGAGATCGAGAACACGTCCTCGACCGGCATCAGGAACGGCTTGTCCACGTCCCTAACCGGCTCGGGAATATATTCGTCAACCTCCGTCATCAACTCGTCCACGCTCTCGGGCGCCGTGCCCTCGAGCGCCTGGAGCGCCGAGCCGCGCACAACCGGGATGTCGTCGCCCGGAAAATCGTAGTCCGAGAGCAACTCCCTGACCTCGAGCTCAACCAGGTCCAGCAACTCCTCGTCGTCGACCATGTCAACCTTGTTCATGTAGACAACGATGCTCGGAACCCCCACCTGACGCGCAAGCAGGATGTGCTCCCTCGTCTGGGGCATCGGGCCGTCGGCGGCCGAGACCACCAGGATCGCTCCGTCCATCTGCGCCGCACCCGTGATCATGTTCTTCACGTAGTCGGCGTGTCCCGGACAATCCACGTGCGCATAGTGGCGGTTACCCGTCTCGTACTCGACGTGCGCCGTCGCTATCGTTATCCCGCGCTCGCGCTCCTCGGGAGCCTTGTCTATCTCGTCGAACGCCACCTCCTCGGCGCCGCCCGACTCGGCAAGACGCTTCGTGATCGCCGCCGTCAGCGTTGTCTTACCATGGTCAACGTGTCCGATCGTCCCTACGTTCACGTGCGGCTTTGTCCGCTCAAACTTCGCCTTCGCCATGGCAAGACTTCTCCTTAATTAATTTTCTTCCCGTTCCTAGTTCGGGAAGATGAACCTGATCATCTCGCCGGATCTCCGGCGAGGCTCATGAAGCGGCTTCGACGACCGCCCCCGCAACGCGGGCGACTAACTCGCCAGCCAAACTCTCCGGAAGTTTCTCGTACCGGCCAAATTGCATCGTGTAGGTAGCGCGCCCCTGTGTCATCGAACGCAGGTCGGTAGCATATCCGAACATCTCGGAAAGCGGCACGACCGCCGTCACCACTTTCGCCCCGGCCCGGTCGGTCATCTCCTTGATCCGCCCGCGCCGGGAGGTCAAATCCCCCATCACGTCGCCCAGGAAATCGGGCGGGCAAATGGCTTCGACGTCCATGATCGGCTCGAGGAGAACCGGACTGGCTTTTTTCACGGCTCCCTTAAAGGCCATGGAGCCGGCGATCTTGAAGGCAAGCTCCGAGCTGTCGACCGCGTGAAAGGAGCCGTCGAAAACAGTGACTTCGACATCCACGAGGGGATATCCGGCGATGACGCCCGAATCCATCGCTTCGCGAATGCCTTTCTCCACCGATGAGATGTACTCGCGGGGAATCGCTCCTCCGACAATTTTGTTTACGAACTGGAACCCGGAACCGGCCGGCAGGGGCACGATCTTGAGTTCGACGTCGCCGAACTGTCCCCGGCCGCCCGACTGGCGGACAAACCGGGCGCGCTCGGTGGATTCTTTTCGAATCGTCTCGCGGAAAGCCACCTGGGGCTTGCCCACGTTCGCGGACACGCCGAACTCGCGCGTGAGCCGGTCGACGAGAATCTCCAAGTGAAGCTCACCCATCCCCGAAAGAATCGTCTGGCTGGTTTCCTCGTCGGTCCGAACGACAAAGGTGGGATCCTCGTCCGCGAGACGGGCCAGAGAGGTTCCGAGCTTGTCGTGGTCCGCCTTGGTGACGGGTTCGATGGCGATTGAGATAACCGGGTCGGGAAAATCGATGGACTCGAGAAGAATCGGAGCGGAGGGATCGCAGAGAGTATTTCCGGTTTTCGTTCGGCGCATGCCGATGCCAGCTACGATATCGCCAGCATGGGCCTTTTTAATATCCTCGCGTTTGTTGGCATGCATTCGAAGGAGGCGGCCGACGCGCTCTTCCTTGCCGGACACCATGTTCAGCACCGTGGAGCCGGTTTCAAGCACACCGGAGTAAACCCGGAGGAAAACCAGCTGGCCCACGTAGGGATCGTTCATCACCTTGAAAGCGATCGCCGAGAAGGGGGCATCGTCCGATGAATTCCGGACCGGCGGCTCCTCACCCGCCTCCACTTCCTGCTCGGTCAATTGCCCATGCACGGGAGGAAGGTCCAACGGGTTGGGGAGATACTCCACGACCCCGTCCAGAAGTAGCTGGACACCCTTGTTCCTGAAGGCGGCGCCACAAAACACCGGAACGCCCTCGCCCGAGATCGTGGCCTTTCGGATAACGGCCCTCAAATCCTCGGCCGGAATATCCTCGCCGTTCAGGTAACGCTCCATCAGCGCCTCGTCGCACATCGACAGAGCGTCGAAGAGCTTCTCGCGCCACTCGGCCACCTCATCGGCCATTTCGGTGGGTACATCCACGGTTTGAAAGGAGGTGCCCATGGGATCGTCGAACACCCGGGCGGTTCCGGTGATCAAGTCCACCATTCCCCGAAAATCCTCCTCGGCCCCGATCGGAAGCTGAACCACCAGGGGGTTCGAGGCGAGGCGCTCTTCAACCTGACCCACAACGGCGTGAAAATCCGCCCCCATCCGGTCCATCTTATTGACGAAGACTATCCGCGGAACGCCGTACTTCTCGGCCTGCCGCCAAACCGTCTCGCTCTGGGGCTCCACCCCGCCCACCGCGCAGAAAACCGCTACCGCGCCGTCCAGGACGCGGAGGCTACGCTCGACCTCGGCCGTGAAATCAACGTGGCCCGGCGTATCGATGATGTTGATGATGTGATCGTTCCACTCACAGGTTGTCGCCGCCGACGTGATGGTGATGCCGCGCTCCTGCTCCTGCTCCATCCAATCCATCGTCGCGTTGCCGTCGTGAACCTCGCCCAGCTTATGAGTCCGGCCCGTGTAGAACAGAATTCGCTCAGTCGTGGTGGTTTTGCCGGCATCGATATGAGCCATGATGCCAATATTACGAACTCTATCGAGGGGGGTTATTTTATCCATGCTCATCTTCCTTTATGCCCGGCTACCATCGGTAATGGGCAAAGGCCTTGTTGGCGTCGGCCATTCGATGGGTGTTCTCGCGCAGGCGAACCGACCCACCCGTGTTGTTAGCGGCATCCATGAGCTCGGCGGAGAGACCACTGACTATCCTGTTGTCACGGCTCCTGGCGTTTTGTATCAGCCATCGAATGCTCAAGGCCGTCCTCCGGTCAGGCCGAACCTCGATCGGAATCTGGTAGGTCGCGCCGCCCACCCGGCGGGGCCGGACCTCAAGGGCCGGCTTGACGTTTTCAACCGCACGCTTGAACACCTTGAGGGGATCTTCTTTCATCTTCTCCTCGATGATATCCATCGCGTTGTAGAATACGCGCTCCGCCAGCGACTTTTTGCCCTGAATCATCAACGAGTTGACGAACCGCGTCACCAACCGGTCGTGGAACTTCGGATCGGGCAAAACAACCCGCTTTGTCGCTCTTTTCCGCCTTGCCATCAGGCGAATCCCTCCTTAATTAATTATCCGCGCTTCTTCTGTCGCAGGGGCTACTTCGGTTTTTTCGCTCCGTATTTGGATCGTCCGTTTCTGCGGGCCTCGACGCCAACGCTGTCGAGAGTCCCCCGAACCACATGGTAGCGAATTCCAGGAAGGTCTTTAACACGCCCCCCACGAATGAGCACAATGGAGTGCTCTTGTAGATTGTGGCCCTCGCCGGGAATGTATGTCGTCACTTCCATCCCATTGGTCAGACGAACGCGAGCCACTTTGCGGAGCGCAGAGTTGGGCTTCTTTGGCGTCGTCGTATAGACGCGCACGCAAACTCCCCTTCTCTGAGGGCAGGAGCGCAGGGCGGGGCTGTCCGTCTTCGAACGAATTCGCTTGCGTCCCTTGCGAATCAGCTGATTGATAGTCGGCACAACTCACTCCTCAAACAACAGCGAAAAACCAAAAAAAACCGCCTGCTTCACAGTCCAAGGCCCTGATGCCAGAAAAACCTGAAAATCGACAAAAAGGCCGAATAGACTCAACCAGGCGAATCTCGCCTATTGACAGCAAAATCAATCAATAAGCCGCCCCGCAGAACCGGTGTTTTTACCGGTTTCTTCGAGGAAGGTGGCGATTATAAAGAAACTTTGGCTCCTGTCAACCCCCATATATAACTAGAAGTCATTTCATAACTTCAAAATGACTTGGTATGCTGTGGTTCTCCGCCGGGAGGAGTGCAGCCATGGCATGGCGTGGCCTCACCGAT
>NYYB01000021.1 GCA_002685755.1 Nitrospinota bacterium | reverse complement strand
GCTCAGCGTCGCCGTCTTCGCCAAGGAGCGGGGTCTCGGGGGCCTCGTGCTTCCGGCCGAGAATGCGCGCGAGGCGACGGTTGTGGACAATCTGGCGGTCATCCCCGTCCACACCCTTCCCCAGGTGGTCGCCTTCATGAAGGGAGAGCTGACCATCGAGCCCGAACGTGGCGGGCGGGTGGAGCTGGCCGCCGCCTCCGCGGTCGCGGACGATTTCAGCGAAATCAAGGGCCAGCGCCACGCCAAGCGCGCCCTCGAGGTCGCCGCCGCGGGGGGACACAACCTCCTCATGCTCGGCCCTCCGGGAAGCGGCAAGAGCATGCTCGCCCCCGTCACGATGGCCGTTTTTCCCTTCAATCCGAGATCCATCCGGTCCCTTCCCGAAAATAATTTTCCCAATGAAATTTCGTTGAACTTCGCAGAAATCGCGGATTTCGTCAAAACCCGCAATGGGTGGGGCTAATTCTTCCGGGTGAGCTCCAGCAGATATTTGTGGCGGTCGCCCCGGTAGAAGATCCTTGAAAGCGCCTCGGGCGAACCACGGTGGCTCCGAAAAAAAGTCTCCACACACATCACCGGCGAGGCGACATCGATTGAGAGCTGGGCCGCGATATCGCTGTCCGCGCTTCTCGCCTCAATCGCCTGGGTAATTTTCTGGAGCGAAACACCCAAGCATTTCGCGAAGAGGTTCACCACATTCAGCTCATTGAGATCCTTGATCGAGAAATGAGCGACCGTAGCCAAAAGAACGTAGTTCATCACATAGGAATAAGGGACCCCGTTCACGGCCCTGATGCGGCGGAACAGCGAAATCGTCTCCCCCGTTTCAATCCCGAAAAAATCAGCCACCACCCTGGGGGCTGGAATTTTCTCCATCGAAAGGAGACGGAGCGTTCCCCTCAGGTTCCTCGAGAGATAATCTTCGATGGTGCCGCTGAGGACGTAATAATTCGGGGCCGGCGGGACGTCCGCGACAAATGTGCCGCGTCCACGTTGGGGGACCAGCAGGCCGTCCGCCTCGAGCATGGAAAGCGCCCGGCGGACGGGAACGCGGCTGACTCCGAAGAGTTTGGCCAATTCGAGTTCGTTGGGCAATTTCAGCCCGGAGGGAAGATCCCCCTCTTCTATTTTTCGCCGGAGCAGGGTTACAATCTGAAAATAGTAGGGAACCGTGCGATTCGACAGCGGAGTCGGAACGAATTTCACTTCCATAATTCGTCGATCCCAAAAAAAGTTCGGCCGGCTGGATCTCCCATCCACGATTAGGGCGGCGAACGGTCCTTGCGACCCGGAAAAACAAACGAATAAATTTAACTAAATAACAATAACATAAAATGCAAATTGATTCCCACTCATGCCCCCCTCGGCATCATTACCTATATTGCAGGCTTTTTTTGCCTGATTTCGCTATACTATCGGCATCCCGGTTTTTTAAGCGGCGGGGCCGCCCATTCCGGTGCATGATTCATTTTTGGGGTTTTTTGGAGGGGGGGCTATTTCATGGGAACAGAATACGCCTGGTTCATCCCCAGCGCCAGGGCCGGTGACGGTCACAAGATCAACCTACCCACACCGGAGCGGCCGCCCACGGTCGAATATCTCTCCGAAGTCGCCCGGGCCGCAGAGGACGCCGGATTCGTCAATCTCCTCGTGCCCACGGGCACCCACTGCCTCGACGCTTGGGTGACCGCCGCCGGAATCGCCCAGAACTCGAACCGGATCAAATTCTGCGTCGCCCTCCGGCCCGGCCTTACAAGCCCGGTTTATTCCGCACAGATTTGCAACACCCTCGACTGGCATTCAAAAGGCCGGGTAACGGTTAACGTCGTTACGGGCTCCACCCCGATCGATCAGATGCGCTACGGCGACCATCTCAGACACGCCGNGCGCTACGANCGGACGATGGAGTTTCTCGACATCATCAAGGCCATCTGNANGTCCCGGGAGCCGGTCACCTGCAAGGGCAAGTTTTACGACATTCGTGACNCTTCCTTCTTTCCGGATTCCGCCTCGAAACCCTTCCCCAAGGTTTACATGGGCGGAAGCTCCGAGGCCGGCCGCCGGGTCGGCGCCAAGCACTCCGACATCCATATGATGTACGCCGTCGAAGTCGAAACGATCGTCGAGGATGTGGCGGACATGAAACGCCGCGCCGCCGGGTTTGACCGCGAGAAAGAAATCGTCCTGGGCGTCCGGATGCATATCGTTTGCCGCGACACGAAGAAAGAGGCCCGCCGCGCCGCCGAGGCCCTGATCGAGGGCAGCGACATCTCGAATACCGGGGCATGGGCCAACATGAGGGACAATACCGAGAGCGTCGGGCAAATGCGCGTGAACGATCTCGCCAAGGGCGATTCGCTCTGGGTGACGGACACGCTCTGGATGGGCGTCAACCGGGTCCGCGCCGGGGCGGGCGCCTCTCTCGTGGGCACGCCGGACATGATCGCCGGCGCCCTGAAGGAGTATGTGGACGCGGGCGTAGGGTGCTTCATCCTATCGGGCTGGCCCCATGTCGAGGAGGCCACCCGCTTCGGACGCGACATCATGCCCCTGCTGAAGGATACCGGCCCCGCGGTGCTTGAAGACTCGGCGTCCACCCTGGCGTCCTAATCCGGAAATCCCCGGTTTCCGACGCGCCGAACGTCGACCCGAAACAGTGGGCCAGATCGCTCTGAACCCTCGGGGCCAGGACGCTCGACTTCAAATAGGCCTAGCCGCCCGCCCGCTCCAGCATCTCCGCCACCCCCTCGCCCCCCAGATGAAAGAGCGCGTCCACGATGCCCATGTTGGGCTCAAATCCGGGCTCGAATCCGGGCGCGCCCTGATCGTAGACGGGATGCCTGAAATCCTGAAAGGCGACCTCGATTCCCGCCTCCCGGAACGGCGCGGGGTCGAGATACTCCCGGCCGGCGGACCCCGAGAGATAGACGTCGGCCCCCACCTCGCCGGCGATCCGGGCGAGCAGCTCGGCCCGGCTGCCCACCGCGCCGAGCCCGGAGGCGCGCAGGACCCTCCGGCCGTCCAGACCCAGCTCGCCGAGAAAATAACCAAGCATCTCGAAGAGAAAATCCCCGAGCGAATCGCCCGCGCCATCGATCAGACGCTCGATTCCGCCGGCGTATCTCTCGTAGTGGGGGCGGCCCCGGTAGGCCTGCGCCAGCGTGGCTATGTGCTTTCGCTTCCAGTTCGAGGCGGGGTTGATCCTCATCTCCCCGATGGATTTTTCCGTGTGCCCCTTCATCAGGAGGGGGACGGTGAGCCACTTGACGCCCGAGGCGGTGCGGACGCGGTTGCGGTTGCGGTTCGCGAAGCCATTTTCTTCGAGCTGCACGGTGTCGAGGAAGACAAAAACATCCGAGCGGCGGATCTTGTCGAAGTAGCCCAGCCAGGGAAGATAGGCGGGTTGGTGGATGGAGACGATCAAGGCGCTCGCTCCCTCAGGCCGTCTGCGGCTCCGCCCGGGCCCTCAGGCGAGGATCCGACACGCCGGCCGTATCCACCTCGAAGCCCAGGTCGCGGATCATCCGGCGGGCGTCATCGGCCGACTGGCCCGGCGTGGTGAGGTAGCCCGAGACGAACAGGGAGTTGGCCGGGTAGAGCGCCATGGCCTGATGCTCGCGGAGCTGGACCTCGCGCCCTCCGGCGACGCGAATCTCCGAGCGCGGGTTGAAGTAGCGCATCAGGCAAAGAAGGCGGAGACACTGGACCGGCCCCAGCGGGGCCTCCCCCTCGAGCGGGGTCCTGGCGATGGGAGTGAGAAAATTCACGGGGATCGACTCGGGCCCCAGCGCCCGAAGCGCCTCGCACGAGTCGAGGATGTCCGCCCGGCTCTCGCCCTGCCCGAAGATCACGCCCGAGCAGAGCTCGAGCCCGGCCCCCCGCGCGGCGGCCAGCGTCTCCAGCCGGTCTCCGTAGGTGTGGGTGGTGCAAATTTCGGCGTAGTGGCGCTCGCTCGTGTTGAGGTTGTGGTTGAGGCGGTCCACCCCGGCCTCCTTCAGCCGCCGGGCCTGGTCCTCGCCGAGGAGGCCGAGCGAGAGACAAATACTGACCTCGGAATCCGCCTTGATCTTCCGGACGGCCTCGGCGAGATGGCCGATCTCGGCGTCGGTCGGGCCCCTCCCGCTAATCACCATGCAGTAGCGGCGCGAACCGGCCTCGGACGCCCGGCGCGCGCCCTCGAGGAGGCGCTCGTGGTCCAGGAGACCGTATTTTTCGATCTCCGCCTCCGAGACGGCCGACTGCGAGCAGTAGGAGCAATCCTCCGGACAGCGCCCGCTCTTCGCGTTCATGAGCTGGTGTATCTGGACCGAACGGCCGAAATATTCCCGGCGTATCAGAAAGGCCCCGTCCAGCAGGGCGAGCAGGTCCTCATCAGGCGAGTCGAGGATCGCCTCGCCCTCCGCCCGCGAGGTCTCCCCGCCCTCGATCACGCGCCCGGCCAGCTCCCTGTAGTCCATCGAATCCTCTCCTTAACCGCCGGCGGCCTATCGCGCCGAAGGGCCACTACCTTATGGCCCGGTGGGCATTTTCGCAACGGCGGCGCTCTCCTTCTCCACTTTGGCCTCTCCACCCTGGCGCGTCTTGCCCTGCCAGACGGACCTCTTTATGATGCGCCCTCCAGGTTGAGAACACCCCCCTGAAGCGAGAGAATCCGGTTTCAACAACCCTCCACCCCAACGCGGCCATCCACCGGGGCGGTTGATCACCGGGGCGATTATCCACCGTGGATGGAGCATCCCTCACGCAAGGAGCGGCCGGGCATGGCGGGCTGGGAAAAACTCGAGGGCGAACTCAAAGAGGCGATCGAGGGAGAGGTTCGCTTCGACCCTTACTCGCGCAAGCTCTACAGCACCGACGCCAGCATGTACCGCATCGAACCGGTGGGCGTCGTCATCCCCCGCACCTCCGACGATGTCCGGCGCACCCTCGAGATCGCCCGGGGCCACCGGGCGGCCGTCCTCTCCCGCGGCGGGGGAACCAGCCTCGCCGGCCAGACCGTAGGCCGGGCCGTCGTCATCGACTTCTCTAAATACATGAACCGCGTCCTAGAGCACGACGCCGGGGGCGAATGGGCCCGCGTCCAGCCCGGTCTCGTCCAGGACCATTTCAACGACTACCTCAAACCCCACGGCTTCGTTTTCGGCCCGAACACCTCCACCAGCAGCCGGGCCACCCTCGGCGGAATGATGGGGAACAACTCGTCGGGCTCGGAATCCCTCGTCTACGGAAAGACCGTCGATCACGTCCACGAGATTTCCGGGTTTCTCTCGGGCGGGGAGCCCTTCACCTTCGGCCCCCTCGAGGGCGCCCAGCTTGAGGCCGCGCTCGAGGAAAAATCGCGTGTCGGCGAGATTCACCGTGCCCTCTACCGCCTCTCGGGCGACAACCGCCGGGAGATCGACGACCGCTACCCGAAGATCATGCGCCGGGTGTCGGGCTACAACCTCGACGAGTTGACCAAGGGGGAGGCCTTCAACCTCGCCAAGTTTCTGGTCGGATCGGAGGGCACCCTCGCCACCATCACCGAGGCGAAGGTCCGCATCTGCCCCCGTCCGAAGGCGCGCGGATCGCTGGCCATCCATTTCGAGTCCGTCGAGCGGGCGCTGGCCGCCAGCGCCCTGATACTGGCCCACAAGCCCGCCGCGCTCGAGATCATGGACCGCCTCCTCCTCAGCCTCGCGGAGCAGAACATCGAGGCGAGGCGCTGGATGACCTCGTTCATGCGAGGGGAGCCTGAGGCCACCCTCCAGGTCGTCTTCTTCGGCGAGAGCCCGGACGAGGTGCGCGGCAAGGTGGAGGCCCTCGTAGCCGATCTCGAGCGGGAGGGCGCCGGCTACGCGCGGGTCCCGCTACTCGACGCCAGTGAACAGGCCGACATATCGAACGTGCGAAAGGCCGGCCTCGGTTTTCTCCTCGGCGTGAAGGGCGACAAAAAGCCCTACGCCTTCATCGAGGATTGCGCCGTCGCGCCCGAAAGACTACTCGACTACTACCGCAAGCTCGAAAAAATCATCAGCGCCCACGGGACCGAGGGCTCCTACTACGGCCACTCCAGCGTCGGGCTCATGCACATCCGGCCCGGCATCAACCTCAAGATGGGCTCCGAGGTGGAAAAAATGGTCTCCATCCAGGAGCAGACGGCGGAACTGGTCTTCGAGTTCGGCGGCGCCATGAGCGGCGAGCACGGCGACGGGCTGGCCCGGAGCCACCTCGTCCCCAAGTTCTTCGGCCCCAAAATCTACGAAGCCTTCCGCGAGGTGAAGCGGGTTTTCGACCCCGATGGGCTGATGAACCCCGGCAAGATCGTGGACGGCGACCCCTTCACCGACAACTTCCGGATCAGCCCGGCCTATAAAACAGTCCCGGTCCCCACCATCATGGATTTCTCGAGCGACGGCGGCTTCGCCCGGGCGGTCGAGATGTGCAACGGGGTGGGGGCCTGCCGCAAGCGGGACGGGACGATGTGCCCCTCCTTCCAGGCCACCAACGAGGAGGAACACTCCACCCGGGGCCGGGCCAACGCCCTTCGCGAAGTCATCTCGGGCGGCATTCCCGGCGAGGACATCGCCAGCAAGCGCCTCCACGAGGTGATGGGCCTGTGCCTCAGTTGTAAAGGGTGCAAGTCCGAGTGCCCATCGAGCGTGGACATGGCCAAGATCAAGGCCGAGGTGATGCAGGCCCACTGGGACCTCCACGGCGCCCCGGCGAGCGCCCGCCTTTTCGGCCGCATCGCGCAAATCAACCGGCTGAGCCGCCCCTTCGCCGCCCTCGTGAACTGGAGCTACCGGAACGGCTTCGTCCGCTCGCTCATGGAGCGCTTCATCGGCGTGGACAGGCAGCGCACCCTCACCCCCCTCGCGGGAGAGACGTTCGAGGAACGGTTCCGGGCGCGGCCGAACCGGGCGCCCGCGGCGCGCGGCAAGGTGCTTTTCATGAACGACACCTTCACGAACTTTCACCACCCCGAGGTCGGCCGGGCGGCCGTCCGCGTCCTCGAGGCGGCGGGCTTCGAGGTGGCGCTGGCCGAGATGGTCTGCTGCGGAAGGCCCCAGATATCGAACGGCCTGCTCCGCGAGGCGAGGGACATGGCCGGGGAGAACCTGATGCGCCTCTCGGGGGCGCTCCGCGCGGGGGCGTATATCGTCGGGGTGGAACCGAGTTGTCTGCTCACCCTGCGGGACGAATATCCCGACCTCATCGTCGGAGAGGATACCCGGCGGCTGGCCGACTCCGCCTTTCTTCTCGAGGAGTTCCTCGTCCATCTCAAGGCGAAGGGCGAACTCGATCTAGCCCTCCGCGAGCGGCCGGGCCGCGCCCTTTTTCACGGTCACTGCCACCAGAAATCCCTCGTCGGAAGCGGCCCCTCGCTCGAGGCCCTGAGGCTCGTCCCCGGCCTCGAGGTCGAGGAGATTTCATCGGGCTGCTGCGGGATGGCGGGCTCGTTCGGCTACCGGAAGGACAACTACGACATTTCCCTCAAAATCGGCGAGTTGAAGCTCTTCCCCGCCATCCGGAAGGGAGGGGCCCAGACCCATGTCATCGCCAACGGGGTCTCCTGCCGCCAGCAGATCGGCCACGGCACCGGCCGCAAGGCCCGCCACCTGGCCGAAATCCTGGCCGACGCGCTGGAGGGCTGATTCGCCCTGAGGGCTGAGGAGCCCGACTAAGACCTCTCCCCCGGCTGACGCCCCAGTGCTTAGAAACCCTACGGGTTTCTACCCATCGCCCGCGCAAACCGGCGGTTGATTGATAGATAGTGGACCCAACTGTCGAACAGACCGAGTTGTCCGCGTCTATTTACTCCCAATATGTGACTAAGAAGAAACTCCTCTGTAACAAACATAAGGGAACCTCTAAAAACCGCCTAACTTCCCCCGATTTTGTGTTATCGCAGCATTTTAGCCACAAT
>NYYB01000020.1 GCA_002685755.1 Nitrospinota bacterium | reverse complement strand
ACGAGGCCGGGGAAGAGGTTTAGGGAGAGACGCGCGTGAAATCCCAGGCGGCAGAGAAAGCTGAAACCGCGAGGGAGGAGCAGGCCGAGGAGCGGGCCAACGCTCCCCGGAGCGAGCCGGAGTATTGTCCGACCTGACTGAGCGGACTCCTCTTCCTTCTGGTTCAGAAGGGTTTCAGGTGGGTCCGGAGGAAACTGGTCAGGGTTTGAGCGGTTGAGACATACCCCTCCGGCCTCCCGGAGGCCGGGGGTTTTTTGTTGCGATGCCGTTTTCCTTTCCATCTTCCAGGGGAGAATCCAAAATGCCCAAGATTAATCTTCAGCCCTCATCGATGCGTGTGCCCTCGCCGCCCTATGTCCCGGGAACGAAGCGGGGACCTTTCGTTTTCACCGCCGGCCAGGTCGGGATGGACGGTGAGGGAAATCTCGTCGGCGAGGGAGACGTTGCCGCCCAGACGCGGCAGGTGCTCCGTAATCTTAAGGCCGTTCTGGAGGAGGGGAGCGCCACCGTCGCCGACGTGATGAAGACGACGGTCTATCTTTCAGATATCGGCGAATTCGCCGGGATGAACGAGGCCTACGCCGAATTTTTTGGAAACGATAAGCCGGCCCGGACGACGGTCCAGGCGGCCCTCGCCAACCCGAAGTTCCTGGTCGAGATCGAGGCGGTGGCGATGATCGAGGGTTAAGGTTGACTGCCCTCCCGGCTGGCAGGTCTTTCGGTCGGGTGGGTTTTATAGACGGGCTGGCCCTTACTCGATGGTGAGTTTTTGCAGCCAGGACTGCCCGCCGTAGCGCGCTTCGATCTCCATGTCGCGGAGTATGGTGAAGTAGATCCGGAGGCGGGCGAGGTCTTCCCGGCTGAAGCGGACGGTTCCGCCCTCGCCGACCGGATATGATTTCGAGGCGCGGTTTTTGAGAAAGGCGATGTGCACCTCACCGCCCGCCGGGGCGGCTTTGTCCGGACCGCAGACTTTTCGTTCGGCGGTTCTCCAGTTCCCGGTAATTTGTCGGCCCGTCAGGCGGCGGTTTGTCGCGCTATAGCTTCCGCAGTTCGAGGCGGGGTTGCCGGGGCTTCCGGAAAGGACGTTCCCGAGCTCGGCGAATTTCGTGAGCCCGCAACCCACGCCCTGCGGGACGGCGGCGGCGGCGGACTGCTTCGAGACCTCGACCTCCCGGAAAATCAGCCGTTCCTGCACCGGGCAGAGCGCCACCCTGCGGAGGGCGGCGAGGCCGGGGCCTTTTCCGGCGAGGCGATAGCTCTCAGAGTCCGCCTTGAGCGTCCGGCGGTCGAGGCGGACGACATCGCCCTTCACGGTTTCGACCGACCCGCATCCGGCGGCCAGCGCCAACAGGAGCAGGGGCAGAAACCGAAAAATCCGCGCGTCCTTATGGGGGTGGATGTCGGTCCGGCTCATGGGAATCCTGCCAAGGTGAATTGACGGCGGGTGAACTTTGGTCTTTATCCTAGTCCGCAATCGAGCCGCCGGCAACGCCGGGGTTTTGTGTTGACTGTTCCTCGGTGGTGACCGGGCCTGATCCGAAGCGTATGGTGCATAAAGAAATTTTTTGTTGACGCTTTCCGCGTTCGGAGCCTTCCACACTCGGTAAAGGAGATCCCTCTTGGGCCAGACTATCGTGGAAAAAATTCTCTCCGCCCACTCGGGGACCGAGGCCCGCGCTGGCGACCTCGTTGTGGCCAAGATCGACTATCTCATGGCGGGCGACGCCAAGGGTCCCAAGGCGCTGGATATTTTCAAAGAGGCGAATCTACCCTTTCGTCTCGATCCGAAAAAGACCGACATCATTATCGATCATTTTGTGCCGGCGTTCGACGTTCGCTGGGCGAACGACCATGTGAAACTTCGCGAGTTCGCTTCGGAGCGCGGCGTGAACCTGTTCGACGCGGGGTCAGGGGTCTGTCACACCATCGTGACCGAGGAGGGAAGAGTCGGGCCGGGGGATTTGGCCGTGGGCGGCGACAGTCACGTCTGCACCTACGGCGCCTTGAACACCATGGCGGTCGCCGTGGAAAGCGGAGAGACGGCCTCGGTGTTCGCCACCGGCAGGCTTTGGTTCAAGGTGCCGCAAACGATTCGGGCCGATTTCGAGGGGAGCCTCCCCGAGGGTGTGTTCGCCAAGGACCTGGCCCTCTATCTCGCCGAGGAGATCGGCCTGAACGGGGGCAACTACCGCGCCATCGAGTACGGCGGTCCGGCCCTCGCAGCCCTCTCGGTGGAGAGCCGGTTCACCATCGCGAATATGGCGGTGGACACGGGGGCGAAGACGGGGATCATGGAGGCCGATTCGAAAACAATCGAATGGGCAAGGGCCGCGGGGCGCGAGGGAACTCCCGTCTCACCGGACCCGGACGTCGCCTACGACCGCACCATCCGCCTCGCTGTCACCTCGCTGGAACCGGCGATAGCGGCCCCCACCCCCACGACCGACAACGTGTTCCCGGTGGGGGAATTCACCGGACTCCCGGTGCACCAGGTCTATGTGGGCACCTGCACGAACGGCCGCCTCGAGGACATCGAAATCGCTGCGCGCATTTTGCGCGGCAGAAAAATCGCCCCCGGGGTCCGGTTTTATATCGCTCCCGCCAGCCGGCGGGTCCAGGACGCGGCGGAGCGGAGCGGGGCGATCCGCGCCCTCAACGAGGCGGGGGCCGTCCTCCTCCCGCCCTCGTGCGGCCCCTGCGTATCGATGACGGGAAATGGCATCGTGGGCGACGGTGAGCGCGTCGTCTCCACGGCGAACCGGAATTTTCCCGGCCGCCTGGGGAGCAGGAAGGCGGAAATCTATCTGGGCTCGCCCGCGACGGCGGCGGCCAGCGCCCTTGCGGGCCGGATCGCCGACCCGCGCGAAATCCTGGCCGAGATGGCGGGAGCGGCGCAATGATTTTGGCGGGAAGGGCGTTCCGCTTCGGGGACAACGTGAGCACCGACGTTCATCTTTCGGTCAAGTACCGCCCGCCCAACACGACGCTGACGGACCTCACGAGGGACGCCTTCAAGGATATCGATCCGGCGTTTTCGGCCTCGGTGCGGCGGGGCGACCTGGTGGTGGCGGGGGAGAATTTCGGTCTCGTCAGCAGCCGCGCCGACGCCGCGGTCGTCCTTCGGGAGCTGGGCGTCAGTTGCGTTCTGGCGAAGAGTTTCGGCCACATGTTCTACCGAAACGCCATCAACATGGGGCTTCCGGTCATTGAGTGCGACACAGGCTCGATTTCGGCGGGCGATGAGGTGGAGGTGGACCCGGGGGCGGGCGTCGCTCAAACCGGGGGCGGGGAGATTCGCTTCTCCCCCTATCCCCCTTCGCTCCTGAACATAATCGCCGCCGGAGGGCTGATCTCCTTTCTTCAAAAAGAAGGCGACTACCCCTCCTAATCCTTTTGTCCCAAGGCGGCTTCGAGCACCTCCATCGGCAGTCCGTTCTCCCGGTAGCCGTGTCTTAGGGTGGCGGCGTACTCGGGCGAGGGCCGCGCTTCCTGGATCGGGTCGACCATCATGTAGATAAGCGCCTCCTCGTTGCCGATATCGGATTCCACCGAAACCTTCTCGCGGCCGTAAATCTCGGGGTAGTCCTCGTAGCTGTCGAGGGTGTCGATGTCTCGTTCGAGGAGGAGATAGAGCACGCCTGGCACCTGGGCGCCCGCTTCGGGCACGACGGTAGCCCAGCCGTGGGCGCTGGATATTTTTTGGGGAAGTGCGATTCGAAGGGCGTGGCCCATCAGACGGGCGAGCCGGAGCGGACGGCTGCGGGGGCATCTGAGCCGCATTCCGTCGTGGTGAAGGTTCGCGCCGTAGGCGAAATAGAGAATCGGGCGTTCAGGTGGCTCGGCCGAGATCCTCACCCTCCTCATCGTCCCACCCTTCCTTGTCGGGCTCGGCCTCCTCGCCCCCGCCGAAGGCGATGAGCAGCTTGGCCGGCTTGCCGTCCACCGGTGCGGCGGAGTGGATCGCTCCCTCGCGGATGGTGATAACCTCGCCCTTCTCGATCAGGACGAGTTCCTCCTCCACGTTGAATTGCATCCGCCCTTTGAGGACGATGAGCCTCTCCTCCTCGTCGTGGGTGTGGTAGGGAACCATCGCGTCCTTGGGCTGCTCGACCTCGAAGATGCGGAAGTCGCGCTCGGCCAGCGCGGAGACGATTTCGTCCTGCACGGGCTCGCAACTGAAGGCCTTGGTCACTTCTTCGACGGTGTAGAATGGCTTCGGCATTTTCGGGTTCCCCGTAAAATCTAGGCGCTGAGAAGTTCCTTGACGATTTGGGTGATTCGGGCGCCGGTCGCCTGACCGGCAAGCTGTTTCGATAAAACGCCCATTACCTTGCCCATCTCTTTGATGGAGGCGGCNCCCGTCTCCTCGATGGCNGCNTNGGCGGCTAGNCGGACGGCATCGTCATCCATCTGGGCGGGAAGATAGCCCTGGACCACGAGAATTTCCGCACGCTCCTTGGCGGCGAGTTCGGAGGGCTCACCCTTGTCGAACTGCTCGGCCGCCTCCTCACGTTTTTTTACCATGCTTTGGAGGAGTTTGAGAATATCCTCCTCGGAAGTTTCGTCGCCCTTTTCCTTGTCCTTGTTCAGGATCTCGGAGCGCATCAGCCGAATCGTCGAGAGGCGGTCGGCCGCCTTCTCGCGCATGGCCGTTTTCATATCCTCGGCCAACTGTTCGCGGATGTCGGACATGTTTATTTCCTCAAATCCCGGAAGACCCCGAAACCCTGGCCTTTTCCCGGTGAAGAAGCCAGAAAAGGGCCGCTCTGGCTCCCAGCGCGTCCGCCGCCGCGTCTGCCCAGGAGGCGTGCCGACCTGGAACGAACGATTGATGAAATTCATCGAGAACGCCGTTCACCGCGACGAACAGGAACAGAACGGCGGCCACCCTCAACTCCGGGTGGCGGGGGGGGGCTGTCTCGCGAACTGGGCGCCAAAAGACTAGCGCCAGGGCCCCAAACTCGCAGAGGTGGACGAGTTTGTCCACCCCCGCGAGGGGGATGAAGCCGGTCGGCCCGGGGGCGAAGGACGAGGTGATGTGAACCAGTCCGAGATAGACGAGTGCGAGCGCCCAGCGCCGGCCCGGGGACAACAATCCGGCGTCAGGGGAGGGAGGCAATGGCCTCGATTTCCACCGGAAAATCGGGCTCGGCGAGGCTCGATATCACCAGAAACGTATTGGCGGGCGGGTCGGTCTCGAAAAATTCCTTCCGCATGGCGGAATCTCCCTGAGTGCATAACAGCCGGGGGCGGATGAAGTGCGGGGGCGGCCCTAGTATTCCAGCTTCGCCTCGTCCAGGTTTCCGACGACGGTGAGGACAGCCTCGTCGAGGCGAATGTGTTTTTTCGCCGCCTCCTGCACCTGCTCTTTCGTCACCGCGCGGATGAGGCCGAGATACTCGTCCGCGTAGCCGGGGCCGAAGCCGAGGCGCTCGACGGCGAGGATGTATTCAGCGATGCGCGAGGAGGACTGAAAACGAGTGGCGAAATTCCCGGTGATGAAGGCCTTCGCCTCGGAGAGCTCGCGGTCACTCACCCCTTCGTCCTGCATCTTTCGGATTTCGACGATCGATTCGGCGATGGCCTGATTGGCGCTGGCATTCTTCGTCTGAAGCGAAAGGCGCCAGTGCCCCGTGTCCATCCCGGCGGCGAAGTAGCAATAGGCCGAGTAGACGAGGCCTTTTTCCTCGCGGATGTTTCTCGTGATCCGGCTTTCGAAGCTCCCTCCGCCGAGGATGTAGTTCATCACGCGAGCGGCGTAGAAGTCCTTATGGCGCCGGGAGATGGATCGGTTCCCGAGCAGGACGGTCGCCTGCTTGAAGGGCCGGTCGATCTTGATGATGGCCATCTTGTCCTTGGCCTCGCCCGATCCGGCGGGCTCCGCCGGGGAGGGCCCCGGCCGCGACCGCCATCCTTCGAAATGACCCATGACGATCCCCCGGGCCCGGGCGAGTGAGATGTCGCCCACGAAAATGAAGATCGCACCCTTCATCCCGTAGCGCTGCCGGTGGAATTTAAGCAGATCTCTTCTTCTGATTTTTTTGATGGTCTCGGGAGTGCCCTCCACTTGCCGCCCGTAGGGATGGGAGCCGAAGAGGCGGCCGCGGAAGGCGCGGTCGGCGAGATGGCCCGGCCTGTCTTTCTTGCGCTGAAGGCCGCCCAGCGTTCTGGTCTTCATCTTCCCCAACTCTTTTCGAGGAAAGGTCGGTCTTCTGAGGATGTCGGCGAGAAGATCCATACCCCGCTCGAGGTCCCGGGTGAGCAGGCGGATCGAGGCGGTCGAGAAATCGCGGCCCGCGCTCGCCCCCGCCCCGCCGCCGGTCCGGTCGTTTAGTTTCTCGATGGTCGAGGCGTTCCGCCTCCGGGTCCCCCTGGTGAGCATACCGGCCGTCAGGCTGGCCAGGCCCTGCTTGTCCAGAGGCTCGTAGCGCGTCCCGCCCGGAAAGGAAACCCGTATGGTGACGATCGGGAGCTCGTGCGACTCCTTGACGAGAAGGACGGCTCCGCCCGGAAGCTCCTCGCGGTCGTAGGTGAGGACCGCCGCCGAGGCGGGAAGAGAGACGGCGAGGCTGATTACGAGCGCGCCCGCGGCGCAGAAAATCGATCGCAGGGGGTTCACCGGCTTCCTCCGTGAGTCTGTCCGCCCTTGGTTTTCTTGGGCCGGGGCTGTTTTTTGTCGAGCGGAATCGGGACGAGCGTCGCCGTCGTCCGGTTTTGGGGGCGGAGAAATTTTTTCGCGACCCGGACGATGTCCGCCGAGGTGACCTTGGCGAGGGAGGGCAGGTAGCCGTTCACCAGCTGCCAGTCGCCCGCGATCATCGCCCGCCCGAGCTGCATGGCGCGGTAGAAGTGGCTGTCCATCGAGAAGATGGTCTGGGCCTCGATGCTGCGCAGGTTGCGCTCGAGCTCCTCCTTGGAGACGCCTTTGCGGATGAGGCGGTCCACCTCGTCGAGGATGGTTTTTTCGACGTCGATTGCTTCCTTGCCCGGAGCCGGTTGCCCGTAGAGGTAGAAAAGCATCGGGTCGAGGGATACGTAGGTGTAGTCGGCGCCGGCTCCGAGGGCGATGGCGTCCTTTCGGACGAGGCGCTGATAGAGGCGGCTCGTCTCGCCGCCGCCCAGGATGTTTTCGAGCATGATGAGCGCCGGGCCGTCATCGTGCTTCCAGTTCGGCGCATGGTGGGCCATGGCGACGTAGGGAAGCTGCGCCTCCTTCCGGACGACCAGCCGGCGCGAGGTCGTCTGTTCGGGCTCCGTCATCCGGGGCCTGCCCTCGAAGGGGAGCGAGGGAATCGGACCGAAGTGCTTCTCGAGCAGCCGGATGGCCTCGCTCACATCGAAATCCCCGACGATGACGGCGGTCGCGTTGTTCGGGGTGTAGTATCGCTTGTAGAAGGCTTCGAGGTCCTCGAGCGAGTAGCCGTCGATGTCCTCTGCCCATCCGATGATGGGATTGCGGTAGGCGTGTTTCGTGTAGGAGGCGGCCCTGAGTTTCTCGAACAGCGCGCCGGTGGGGCTGTCCTCGGTGCGCGAGCGGCGCTCCTCCATGACGACCTTCTGCTCGGGGGTGAGTTCCTCTTGCTTGAGTACGAGGTTCACCATGCGGTCGGCCTCGAGTTCCATCACCAGGCCGAGGCGGTCCGAAGCGATGCGCTCGAAATAGGCCGTGTAGTCGAAGCTCGTGAAGGCGTTGTGGGAGCCCCCGTTTCGCATGACGATGTTACTAAATTCCTTTGGGCCGTATTTTTCGGTCCCCCGGAACATCATGTGCTCGAGCATATGGGCGACCCCGGTCTTGCCCTTGGGATCGTCGCGGCTGCCCACGCCGTACCAGACCTGAAAAACGATCGAGGGCGCCCGTCGGTCCTGGAGCATGAGGGCCCGCATCCCGTTCGAGAGGCGGTGTTCGTCCACCCTCCAGGGTACCTGAAGAAGGCCGGAGGAGTCCACCGGGCCTCCCGGAATTTCGCCCCCGCCCACCGCAATCGAGACAGGATAGGCGGCCAGCAGGGCGGCGATGAGCGTCAGGGCGATTCGTCGCATGAGTTATCCTTCGTTTTGAAGTGACGGCATTCGGTATAACGGCGGCGGGGCGGATTTTCATCCCGTTTATTTTTCGTAAAAACAACTATGCGTTAAAAATGGCTATGCGAAAAAAACGGCTACCGCGGAGCCCGGGATTCCACTCCCAGTCGCCGAAGTTTGAATTAAGCTCCCGAAACGGATTATGCCCCCGAAGCTAGGATTATGCCGTTAACCCCACTTTTTCCAAAACCTCGGGGTTGGCAATGTCCGAGGGGAGCCGCCCGGCCATATAATCGACCACCGCCCGGACGCCGTGGCTGAGGCAGTTCTCGCAGGCGTCCTCGGCCACCCCGCCCGCGTGGGGTGTCACGATGACATTATCGAGGCTGAACAGGGGGTGTGAGACATCGGGGGGCTCTTGGGGGAATACGTCGATTCCGGCCCCGCGGATTTGTCCCGAGGCCAGTGCATCGGCCAGGGCGTCGATGTCCACCACCGGGCCGCGCGCGATGTTGATCAAAAACGCGCCCGGCTTCATGAGCTTGAGCAGATCGCGGCTGACCATTCCCCGCGTCTCGAGGGTCAGGGGAACGTGACACGAAAGAAAATCGGCCCGGCCCGCTATCTCCTCGAGCGAGTGGAAATAAACGCCCACCTCGGCGGCGAAGCGCTCGTCCGGCACGATGTCGCAGGCGATGATCTCCATGCCGAAGGCCGAGGCGCGAAGGGCGACCTGTTTTCCGACGTTCCCGAGCCCGAGGATGCCCAGCGTTTTCCCCTTGAGGGGAGCCGAGGGAGTCCGGAGCGCGGCCCATTCGCCCTCGCGGAGGGCTTGGTCCTTCCAGGGGATTTTCCTTGCGATGCCGAGCATCAGGCCGAAGGTGTGCTCCGCCACCGAGTCGCGGTTCTGGCCCGCGGCGTGGGTGACGACGATGCCGTTCTCGGCGGCGGCGGCGAGGTCGATGGCGTTCAGCCCCACACCGGTCCGGGAGATGATCTTGAGGTCGGGGGCGGCGGCGAGCACGCGGGCCGTGTAGGTGTCGTTGCTCGGCAGGGTGGCCACGACGCCCGGAAGCCCCGCGAGCAATTCCTCCTCATCCAGATGAATGCCCGAGGTTTCGATCCTGATCTCAAGGCCCGCTTTCTCTTCGAGCGGGCGGAGGATGTGCATCGGGTCATCGAGCATGCCGAGCCATGTCGTAGTGATCCACGCAACGCCGTTCGCCACTGGGTATCCCCCTAAAATAAATTCGCTGAAATGATGGACTCCGTGCCGGGTGCGGCTTCGCGCCGAGAATGGCTCCGTTTCACCGAGGATGCCACAGACCCCCGGAGATCGCTATCCGGGCGGCCTAGAGAAGACGGAGGATAGCGGCCCGCTTTTCGTCGCACCAGATCGTTTCGAATCCGAAGGCGCCGCAGATCCACTCGATTGTCTCCCGCCGGTAGAAACAAAGGTGGGTGAAGTCCCGCCGGTAGTGCCAGTTCGCCCGAAAGACCTCTTCGCTCCAGAAGGCCGTCATCAGCCCGAGCAACCCCCCCGGCCGGAGCAGGGCGCGGATGCGCTCGATTTCGCGGCGAGGGCGGCGAAAGTGCTCGAAGGTTTCGGTCGAGACGATGAAATCGAAGGGCCCCTCGGGCGGCTCGGGAAAGTAGTGGGGATCGTAGGGGCGGATCTTGAATCCTCTTTGCCCGAGGAGGCGGCATAGGACGGGCTCGGGTCCGCAGCCGTAATCGAGGCCACTGGCCCCGGCGGCAAGCCGGTCGGCGAGGGGAGCGGCGATCGTCTCCAGGAATGAGATATAGCCCTCATCGTCCGGCGCGTTTTGATGCATGTCGTAGCGGGCGCGCTCCTCGGGTGGGGAGGGCCAGAATTTCTGGGGAACGAATATCAACCGGCAGGCGGGGCAGTGGAGATACTCGCGTCCGTCGGCCGCATCGAAGGGCTCGGCCGCTTCCTCTCCGCAGAGGGGGCAGGGGGGGCGGGGCGAAGGTGAAAGGTGCGAAGGAGGATCGGGTGAAGGGGTCAGGTGGAAATATCCTTCTGGACTCGGTTCGCTCATTATTCCGCGGTCTTCCTTTTTTGGAGCGTACGCCCCCGATGAGGTTGCATCTCCGACTTGGCTGCGTCCCCGCCGGGGGTGTCCGTCCCCGCCCGTGGTTGACACTTCTCCAGTATATCCCCTAGCTTAAGGCGCTTAATTCCAAAAAAATAATCCCATTAATTTCGTTTTCGAAAAAAAGCAGAGGGAATCGAATGATTCTGGACAAAATGAGACTGGACGGCAAAGTGGCCCTGGTGACGGGCGCCGGGTCGGGCCTGGGCCGGGCCATGGCGGTGGCTCTCGCCGAGGCGGGCGCGGATGTCGCCCTCGCCGGCCGGCGGGCGGATGCCCTCGCCGAGACCGAAAAGCTGATAGCCGGCGTGGGCCGAAAGGCCCTCGCCGTTCCGGCCGACGTTTCGAAGGCCGGTGACGTTAAAAGAGCGGTCGGTGAAACCGAGAGCGCCCTAGGGCCCATCGGTGTGCTCGTGAACGGCGCCGGCGTATTCAGCGGGGATGAAACCCTCAAGCTCGCCGAGGAAGAATGGCGGCGCATCATCGACATCAATCTGACAGGGACCTTCCTCTGCTGCCAGGCGGCGGGCGAGGGCATGACCGCCCGGGGGAAGGGAAGCATCGTCAACGTGGCCACTTTCCTCGGCGATCGCGCCCAGCGCCCCGCCCGGGCCGCCTATAACGCGAGCAAGGCCGGGGTCGCCTCCCTAACGCGCTCCCTATCGGTCGAGTGGGGCTCCCTCGGGGTTCGGGTGAACTGTATCTCGCCCGGCGTCCACCGCACCCCCATGATGGCGCCCGGCCTCGAGAAACCCGGAACCGAGGACTGGCTGAAGGAGAAAATAGTTCTCGGCCGGATGGGTGAGCCCGAGGATATCGCGGGCCTTTGCGTTTTTTTGGCCTCGGACGCCTCGGACTACATCACCGGCGTGAACGTTTTCGAGGACGGAGGCGGCTGGGTCTAGCGTCATGGCCGATCTCGAGGCTCTCATATTCGACTTCGACGGAACGATTGCGGACAGCGAACCGTTCCATCTGGCCGCGTTTCAGCGGACTTTCTCGGAAGAACTGGGCCTCGAACTCACCGAAGCGCAGTACAGGGATCGATATCTGGCCTTCGACGACCGTACGATGGTCCGGGCGTTCCTGGCCGACCGGGGGGCGGAGGTGGAGCCCGCTCGCTTCGAGCGCTTGCTCGAGGTGAAGGAGGCGCACTACGAGGCCCTCGGGGCTAGCCCCCGGATCCTGCCCGGAGCGGCGGAGTTGATCCGCGCCGCCTCGGCGCGCTGGCCGCTGGCCGTCGCGAGCGGGGCGCTGGAGGGGGAGATTCGGCCCGTTCTCGAGGGGGCGGGGCTGCTCGATTGTTTTGGGCCCATCGTGTCGGCCGAGATGGTCGGGCGGGGAAAGCCGGACCCCGAAAGTTTTCTCACGGCGCTGGGCCGAATCAACGAAGCGCTCTCCGTGAAAATCCGGCCCAGCGGTGGCTTGGTCTTGCCGGAGGCCTGCCTTGTTTTAGAGGACTCGGTGGCGGGCGTCGGCTCGGGACGGGCGGCGGGGATGCGCGTTCTGGCGGTGACGAACAGCTTTCCCCGGGAAGCGCTCTCCGGGGCCGACCGGGTGGTGGACTCGCTCGAGGAAATTGCGGACACTGACGCCCTGGCGTCCTGGTTCCGTGAACCGGGATGATTCGGATTTCATCATAATATTCAGTTATTTATAAGGATTTTGTTCGATGGCTATTTTAAAAGTTGCGCGGA
>NYYB01000019.1 GCA_002685755.1 Nitrospinota bacterium | reverse complement strand
GGGCGGGCTGGTCGGAGAGGATGACCCCGGCGACGCCCGCGCCTGTGGGAAGTGCGACCTCGAAGGGGTAACCCAGGGTCTGGTGGACGATGGGGCAGGCGATGAGGTGGCCGGTCGCCTCGTTATAGGCTGTGGGTGATAGGACCAGGGCCGGGCCGCGCTGTCCGCCGCCCGATCCTCCACTACCGGATCGGGGCCCGAGGCGGCCGTGCCAGGCCGGGGTATCCAGATTCAGGTAGACGATGTCCCCGCGCCCGGGCGTTACTGTCCCTCTCGCCACTGTCTACCCCGCCCCGCCGCGCCGGAGGGGGCGGGAGATTACTTCACTGTGGAGGTTTTCGGGGGTGACCGCCTCGAGCAGCTCATCCAGGGCGTAGCCCGCCTTCCGGATGAGAATGCCCCCCTCACCGGCCACCATCTCGGCCGGGGAGCCTTCCTTGAGCCCGAACTGCCCGGCCAGGGCGGCGGGTATCCGGATCGCCAGGCTGTTTCCCCACTTTCCGATCTGCGTGCTCACCGAATGTCCCGCCCAAGAAGTAAAGTATATATACAATGTATATACTATTTTTATCGAACTGAATCAATAAAAAGTATATATAGCTTGAAAACAATAGTTTATGGATATTTACGCTAAAAAATTACAGTATAAAATAGAAAAGATAAATTTTGGGGCTGGGAGACTCCCCCAGATCGTCCTGGCGGGTCTGGGGTCGAGGGACCCCCTCAGATCGCCCCGGCGGGGGAGGACGGATGGAATAAAATTCCCCTCCGGGGCGGAGCCGGCCTTATGGCGCCGACTGATCTGACGGGGTCTGTGATGGCATTTGGGATTCGAGGCCGATGGCCATGGCCTCCTCCTCGGTGAGCTTGTAGGCCTTCCCGTGGAAGCCTCGGAGCATGTAGCCGCCGAAGCCCCCGTCGAGGAAGGGGTCCTTGTTCGGGGTGATGGCGTTCGCGTTCGAGCGGAAGGCGCCGTAGAGGTGGGGCAGGGCGGCCTCCTCCTCGGGGAACCACCAGCCGTGCTCGAGGTGGAGCAGCCGGGGGTCCATGCCGTCAAAAAGCTTGGCCCGCTGGGCGCAGCGCCCGCGCGGGGTCTCGACGCAGATCCAGTCCCCGGCCTTGATGCCGAGCTCTTTCGCCGTCTCGGGGTGTATCTGGGTCCGGGGCTCGGGATGAATTTTTCTGAGCGTCTTGACCTGCCTGTGCTGGGAGTGAAAGAAGTTGGGCAGCCGCCCGCCGGTGATGATGGTGAAGGGATAATCTCCGGCCTTCTCGTCGCCGGAGATGTCCACGCTGTCCGCGCCCTCGGGGGGCGCGATGTAGTGGGGCAGCGGGTCGTAGCCTTTTCTCTGCCATACGGTCGAGAAAATCTCGGCCCGGCCGGTGGCCGTCGGGAAACCGCCCCCCTTCCGGTAGTAGTCGCTCTCGTGTTTTTGGTACTCGATGCCGTCGAAGGCGCCGCCCGCCTTGAGGACGTCGTCCCAGTTCATGCCGCTCTCGTGCAGCCGCTCCTTGAAGAACTCGACCACGTTGCGCCAGGGCCAGTCTTGGGCGCGGCCCATTTTTCTCAGGATGTCGCCCAGGACCTCGAACTCGTCCCTCACCTCGCCCAGGGGCTCGACGGCCCGCTGGCAGCTGACGTTCCCGTAGGGGCCGTAGCCGTGGGTTTCCATGAGCCGCTCTTTTTCAAAGTGCGTCGGCGCGGGCAGAACGATGTCGGCGAGCTGGGCCGAGGGGGTCATGAACAGATCGACCGCCATGTGAAAATCGAGCGCCATCAGAGCGTCGAAGACCTCGCGCGAGTTGCTCCAGGTCATGATCGGGTTGCCGCCGACGTTCACCCAGGCGCGGACGGGATAGGGATCGCCCGTCAGGATGGCCTTGAGGACGGCCGGGTTGTTGGCGTAGCGCTTGGTCATGAGCCCGGCGCAGAGGCGGAATCGGTCGGCGCCGAGCTGGTTTTCGTAGGCCTCGTCGGGAAGTGACTCGCCGTATTTGTCGGTGAAGGTGCGGCAGCCCTCGTAGGAGGGGGCGGGGTGCATGTTTCCGCCGGGAACGTCGATGTTTCCGGTGATGCACTCGAGGATCAAGCAGGCGCGGGCTGTTTGGTGCGCCGAAACGCACATGTCGATCCCGACCCCCCAGGCCAGGGCGGCGGGCTTGGTCCGGGCGTAGAGCCGGGCGGCCTCGCGGACATCGTCTGGCTTGACCCAGGTGATCGCCTCGGCCTCGGCCGGGGCGTAGCGGGCACAGCGCTCCTTTAACAGCTGCCAGACCGTCTTGCAGGCCTTTCCGTTGACATCGTAGCCGCCCTCGAGCGCGGGTTGCACATGGGGGCTCTCCGCCGGAGCGGCGCACTGGGCGGCCTTGTCCCATACGAGATAGCCGCCGGTGTTGTCCCGGCCGCCGGCGCTGTCCCGAAGAAGCTCCCCGGAGTCCAGGTCCACGAGGAAGGGGGCGTTGGACCGCCGCTCGACGAAATTAACGTCGTATAGTTTCTCCTCGGTGATGACGTGAATCATGCTCATGCCGAGGACGGCGTCGGTGCCCGGGCGGACTCTGAGCCAAACGTCGGCCTTGCGCGCGAGGGCGGTTCGCCGGGGATCGATGACAATGGTCTTGCCCCCGCGCTTGACGTGGGCGAGCGCCTTCCAGCCGAGGATGGAGTTGTGGTGGGTGATCTCGGGCTGATCCCCCCAAAGGAGGAGACAGGCGGGCCCGCCCTCGTAGTCGGGCGAGTAGTAGTTGCCCAGCGTGGCGTTCGAGGCGGCGCGGCGCGGCAGCATGCACTGCGCCCGGCCGGGGCCGGTGCGGTTGGTGCTGCCCAGGTTGAGCAGGAATAGATCGACTATCCAGGCCACCTCGTCGGCCTTGGTGCCGTCTCCGCCGGTGATGGCGAGGGGGCCGTGGCGATCGATGATTTTGCCCAGCTCCCGGGCGCAGGTGTCGATGGCCTCGTCCCAGCCGATCCGCTCCCANTTGTTCTNGCCGCGGGCGCCGGCCCGCTTCAGGGGGTNGAGCAGGCGGTCCGGGTGGTAGAGCACCTCNAGCCCCGCCCGGCCTTTCACGCANAGCTCNCCCTTGTTGTTGGGATGATCGGGGTCGCCCTCGACCCGAACGGCGCGGCCCCCCTCGGTGNGAACGAGAATCCCGCAGCCGCCNTGACAGAAAAAACAGCCCGACTTCACGATGCCTTTGCCCGGGGTCATAGAGAGATTACTCCTTAGGGATTCAAGCTGAAATCGGTTGAGAGAGGGTACAGGCCATTATTAAGAGTAAGTAGTCCTTATCTAGAGTTTTGTCAACTTTCGGACGGCCGGAATTGGTTTCGCCGTGTTCTCGATTTTCGAGGTTTTGTGCTTTACTGGGCCCTCTGGCATTTCCTTTAAAGGAGACCCGGCGTTCATGGCCGATGCCACCGGTAGGCAGCGCCGATAACAAATGGGAGCGGACGGGCAGGGAGAGGCGGCGCGCCCCGGAGGAGACACGGTTCGCCGGGTCCGGCTCTGGGCCGGTCTGATCGTTTTTGTCTTTCTCGCCACCCACCTTCTCAATCACGCTCTTGGCCTGATTTCGATCGGGGCGATGGACGCGGGCCGAAGGTGGTTCCTCGTCTTTTGGAGCAGTTGGCCCGGAACCGTCCTTCTTTACGGATCGCTCGCCGTCCATCTGACGCTCGCGCTGGTTTCGATCTACCGCCGGCCGCATCTGCGGATGCCGGTCTGGGAGGCGGTGCAGATTATCCTCGGGCTGGCGATTCCGCTGATCCTCATCGCTCATGTGATCGGTACAAGATTCGCCTACGAGTGGTTCGGGGCGGAGGACTCCTACGCACGGATGATTCTCCTTTACTGGATATGGGTTCCCTACATCGGGGCGAAGCAGGCGTTGTTGCTGGCCATCGGCTGGGGGCACGGCTGCATCGGCCTCCACTATTGGCTCAGGCTCAAGCCCTGGTATCCGAGATGGTTCCCGGCCCTTCTGGCGGCGGCGGTCCTGGTCGCGGTTCTGGCGTTGCTCGGGTTCAGTCAGGCGGGCCGGGAGAACACCCGGCTTAATCAACAGCCCGGTTGGTCGGTGCAATTGGTGGAGGCGACGAGGGCGCCGAGCCGGGCGGAGAATGCCTTTATCATCCGGGCAATCGATGGGGTCTGGTACGGATACGTTCTCCTGTTGGCGCTTGTGTTGGCCGCCCGGGGGGTGCGGTGCGCGTCATTTATCCGGGCGGGCGGGAGATTCTCGCCCCGGCGGGGGTGAGTGTCCTCGAGGCGAGCCGCCAGGCGGGGGTTCCCCACGCCTCGGTGTGCGGGGGGCGGGGGCGCTGCTCGACCTGCCGGGTCCGGGTGCTCAAGGGGATTGAGGGACTGGAGGCGGCCTCCCCGGCGGAGCAGGGGGTACTCGACCGCATCGGCGCGCCGCCGAACGTCCGGCTGGCCTGTCAGATTCGGCCGGCCGAGGAGATATCGATCTACCCGGTTCTCTCCCCAGAGGCTCAGGCGGGCGCCGGGGCGGACCAGCCCGGCTATTCCGGGGGCCAGGACCGGGAGATCACCGTCTTGTTCGCCGACATCCGGGGGTTCACCACCTTTTCGGAGAAAAAGCTTCCCTACGATGTGGTTTTCTTTCTGAACCACTGTTTCGAGGTGATGGGCGATGCGATCGACGGCGCCGGCGGCACTGTAAACCAGTTCACCGGGGACGGGGTGATGGCGTTGTTCGGGATGGGCGGGGGTTCTGAAGAGGGGAGCCGGCAGGCGCTCGCCGCGGCGGGAGCGATGGCCGAGGGACTCCGGGAGATGAACGAAAGCCTGGCCGAAGAGATGGAAGCTCCGCTGCGGATCGGCATCGGCATCCACACCGGTCCGGCGGTGGTTGGCCGGATGGGCCGGGGGGAAGCGCTCTACCCGACGGCGGTCGGCGACACGGTGAACACCGCCAGCAGGCTCCAGGACCTCACCAAGGAGTACAGCTGCCAGCTCATCGTCTCGGCCCAGGCGACCGAGAGCGCCGGGTTCGATGCCACCGGCTTTCCCCGGCACGAACTCACTGTCCGGAACCGCACCGAGCCCATCGTCATCCGCGCCATCGGGGATGTGAGGGATATTCAGGGCGGCGGGAGTTGAGGCACTGGAGAGCTGAGGCCGTGAGAGTCGAGGCGATTTAGCCCCCGCCCGGCCCGTATCGCGGCGGTGAGAAATTCCCCCTATAATCGAGACTGTGTAATCGAGACCGTAGCGGGCGACGTTCAAGCCGGAATTTTTCGCGGCCAGAGGTTGCGGCCAGAGGGAAGAGATGATCACGGCGACAACGGCGTTCTACGAGGCGCTAGAAAAAGGGGCGGCGGGCGAGCGGCTCTCCCGCGAGGAGGGTCTCGCGCTGCTCGAAGGCGGGGACCTCACCGCCCTCAGCGCGGCGGCGGACGAGGTTCGCGCCCGAAAACACCCCGAGGGCTTCGCCACCTACTGCATCGACCGGAACATCAATTATACGAACGTCTGCGATGTTTACTGTACATTTTGCGCTTTCTACCGCCCGCCGGGGGAGCATCCCGAGAGCTACGTCCTCTCGCGCGATCGTATCCGCGATAAGCTCGACGGCCTCTACGCCGCCGGCGGCCATCAGGTCCTCCTCCAGGGCGGGCACCACCCTGACCTGCGGATCGAGTGGTACGAGGAGCTGTTCCGCTGGATGAAGGCGGGTTATCCGGATCTCCACATCCACGCCCTGAGCCCCCCCGAAATTCACCACATCTCCAAACTCGAGGACATGCCCTACGAGCGGGTGATCGCCCGGCTGCGGGCGGCGGGCCTCGATTCGATACCGGGCGGCGGCGGCGAGATACTGGTGGACCGCGTACGCTGCAAGATCGCCCGCCTCAAGGTGGATGCGGAGGGATGGCTCGACGTGATGCGTCAGGCTCACCGGCTCGGCCTCCGCACCTCGGCGACGATGATGTTTGGCCACGTCGAGACCCCCGGGGAGCGGATCGAGCATCTGGACCGCCTCCGCTGCCTTCAGGACGAAACCGGCGGTTTCACCGCGTTCATCTGCTGGACGTTTCAGAACGACGGCTCGGCGGCGCTCAAGGCGCCGGCCGTGGGCAGCAGCGAGTACCTGCGCACGCTCGCCATCAGCCGCCTCTATCTGGACAATTTCGACAACGTGCAGTCCTCGTGGGTGACGCAGGGGATGAAGGTCGGCGAGCTTTCCCTGCGCTTCGGGGCGAACGACATGGGTTCGACGATGCTTGAGGAAAATGTGGTAAGTTCGGCGGGTACGGCGTTTTGCATGAACGAGGCCGATCTTCATCGGATGGCCGCGACGGCGGGTTTCACCCCCCGGCGGCGGAACTTTTTCTATGAGCTGATTTGATGGCGAACGCGCTTGCCGTGATTCTCGGAATCGCTCTCGCGGTGGCGCTCCCCGGGTGGGGGGTGTTCATGCTGATCGCCTACGCCTGCCTGTGCGCCTGGGAGACCCGGCGTCTTAAAAACCGCCTCCAGCTGAACGATTGGCACTGGGAGCACGAACTCGCCGGCCTCCGGAGCGCGGCCTACGCCTACAAGGCCGGATCGGGAGCCAGCTTTCTGAGGCCCCGTAGATTCCATGGACGCCGCTAGCGGCCAGGGAAACGGCACCCGCTCGGAACCCCCCTCCTCCCAATTCCAGAAAATCTGGCGGGCCAATCTCGTCTGCCCGGCCGAGGGGCCTCCGATTCGCGGCGGCGCGGTCCTCACCCGGGGCGCTCGCGTCGAGGCGGTCGGGCCGGCGGAGGAGATTTACCCGGCCGGTCGGCCGGTCTCCGACATCGATTTCGGCGCCGCCGTTCTCATCCCCGGCCTGGTGAACGCACACACTCATATCGAGTTGAGCGGACTCGAGATCGACCCCTCGACGATGGGGGAGTGGATCGTTCGCCTGGTTCGAGAGGTGCGCGAATGGCCCCCCCATCTTTTTCTCTCATCCTCCCGGCTCGGGGTGTCCGCTTCCCTCGAGGCGGGCGTGACCTGCGTGGGCGATATTTCGGCTTCGGGCCAAAGCCGCCGGATACTCTCCGACATGGGGATGCGCGGGGTGATTTTTCGCGAGGTGCTGGGCCTGGTCCCGGGCGATGCGGATTCGATAGTCGCAGATTCGATTTTCGAGAAAAGGGCCACCCAGCCGGGGGAGGGGGGCGGCGGCGCCCTCAGGACCGGGATGAGCCCCCACGCGCCCTACACGGCGTCGCTTGCCCTCTACCGCGCGGTCATCGGGGCTGCCGGTGCGAAAGGCTGGCCCACCGCGACCCACCTCGCCGAAAGCCCCGAGGAGTCGCGCTTTCTCGACGACGGGGACGGTCCCTTCGCCGAGGTGCACAAGGCGCTCGACAGCCCCGCCGAGGGCTTCGAGCCGCCCGGCCTCTCCCCCGTCCGGTATTTATCGGAGGGTGAAGTGCTGGGCGGGATCGACCTTGCGGTCCACTGCAACCAGACCGGCGAGGAGGAATGGGCCCTCCTCTCGCGGGCAGGCGCCGCCGTCTGTCTTTGCCCGCGCTCGGCCGCGTTTTTCGGACACCCCTTCGCCGATGCCGCGGGGATGCGCCGAGCCGGGGTCAGGCTGTGCATCGGCACCGACAGCCGGGCGAGCAGCCCTTCGCTCTCGGTGCTCGAGGAGGCCGCCGCCCTTTGGGAGGCGGACCCGGAGTTGACGGCGGAGGCGCTTCTCGAGATTTGCACCGCGAACGGGGCCAAGGCGCTGGGTTTCGCCGGGGAGGGCGCGGGGGTAATTACTCCCGGCGGGACGGCTGATCTGGCCGTGGTCGAGCCCCCGCCCGGCGAGCCGGCCGAGCTTGACCGGATATTCCGCCCCGGCGCCAGCGTTCGCACAACGATTTCGGGCGGAATCATCCGGTATGAGCGCGGGGGGTAAGCCGCGGTTTCCATCCTTTCCCTTCGGGTTTAGAATGAGTCCATCACCGGGGCTTTAGGGTGATTCGGGTGATTTTCAACTGAAATTTTCCAACGGGCAACAAAAGCGTCTCTAAGGTAAGGAAATTTAAGGAAAGGAAATTAAATGGCGACAAAGAAATCCGCAAAAGAGGTGATTTTCGATAACTCCAACTGGAAAACGCGCAAGCCCCGCTACGACGTGGCCGAGGCGAATTTCGGGCGCGTTCTCGCGGTGCGGATGGCGCCCGGCGACGATCTTTACGGGACGACTCTGAAGATCGTCAAGGAAAAAGGCGTGAAGGCGGGGGTGATCATCAGCGTGGCGGCGAGCCTTCAGCGGGCGACGCTTAGAAACGTCTGGCAGTTCCCCAACCCCTGGCCGATTAAAGACGAGTGCCGGATATTCACTCCGATCGAGGGACCGCTCGAGCTGCTTCAGATGAGCGGCAACATCACCCAGACCGAAAACGGCGAGCCCTATCTGCACGCCCACGCCACCATATCGATGGGCCGCCCCGAGGCGACCTGCTTCGGCGGCCATCTGGTCGAGGGCTGCATCATCTTCAGCACCTGCGAGATGGTGATCGCCGAGATCGACAACCTCGCCTTCATGCGCATCATGGACAAGCAGACGAAGGTGGGCGAGGTCTACGGCATTCCGACCGGCGGAATGTCCAATGCGGAAATCAAGAAAGAGGTCGCCCAGCGGAAGGAGCGCCCGAGCGCTCACGGGAAAAAATAGATTTGATCTCTCCCGAACAGGTCAACTTCGTCCTCAGACTGATCGAGGCAGCCGTACTCGGCGGCCTCATCGGCCTGGAGCGCGAGCGCAACAACCAGCCCGCCGGGCTCCGCACCCACATCATCCTGTGCCTCGGCTCCGCCCTGATTATGGAGGTGTCGCTCCGGATCGGAGCGTTGACCCCGACGGGAGACCCCGGCCGCATCGCGGCCCAGGTCGTCACCGGTATCGGGTTCCTGGGCGCGGGGGCGATCATGCGGATGGGGGCCTCGGTCCGGGGGCTGACGACGGCGGCGAGCATTTGGACGACGGCGGGAATCGGCCTGGCGGTCGGAGCGGGCTACCACCTCGAAGCGGTTTCGGTGGTGGTGATCATGCTCCTCTCGTTGTCCCTTCTCAAGAAAGTCGGCCGCAGCCTCTCGGGCCGCCGCCGCTTCAAAATTCTCGAGATCGAGGTGAGCGGGGCGGACGAGGAAATTATTATCCAGGAACTCGAAGACATTCTCTCGAAAGAGCGGTGCAATGTGCGCGAGATGGACGTGAAAAAAAATTCCGACAACGGTTCGATGGTAATCCGCGCGCAAATCACCGCGCCGGGGGATTTCGACCCCCCCCGGCTGGTGGAGCAGCTTACCCGGCGGGCCGATGTCGTCCGCGCCGAGGTGCGCTAGAGCCGGACCTCCCGGAATCCCTCGCCGCTACACTTTCTTATACTTCAGCGAGTCCTGTTACTTCAGCGAATCCTTGTAGCGCTGGTTCATGCTCTGTCCGATCCCGGCCATGACGGCGGTGGTGAGATCGAACGTGGCGTCGAGGACATCCTCGGCGATGCCCGCTTTCCCGGCGGCCGCCAGGCGGTGGTCCACTCAGGGCTGGCAGTTTCGTACGATGGCGACGGCTATCCCGATGAGTTTTTTCTCGCGGTCGGTCAAAAGCTCCGTGGCGTGTGCGTCGCGGTAGTATTTCCTAAAATCGGCTCTGTCGCTCATATGGCTCTCCGTGGCGGACGAAAATTTGCGCCCGCCATGTTAGGGGGGATGGCCGCATTTTAAGGATACGGGCGGATTATAATCAGCCGGAGCGTCTTCTCAAAACATCCGGCTGAAAATATCCACCTCATAACATCCGGAAAAACGATGGATAATAAATCGCTGGGGTGGGGATTTTTTGCTGTCTTCTGCTGGGGAACGCTGGCGACGGCGGCGGGCGGGGCGCTCGAGAAGGCGCATCCGGCCTGGGTTCTGGGCGGCGCTTTTCTCGCCTCATCGGCGGCGTTCGCATTATTGCCGCGATTGATGGGGCTTGAGCACGCGAGCGAGTCGCGCGAGGCGCGGGGGCGCTGGCGTGGGCGCCTGCTCGGGGCGGCGGGCGCCGCGTTGGTCGTCGGGGGACAGTCGGCGGGTTTCGAGGCGAGGCACTTCCGGGGCTACGCCCTCGCGCTCGGGAGCGCGGCGACGTGGTCGAGCTATACCGTGATGTTGCGGAGGTGGGGCGGCGGCCGGGAGTTTCTCCTTCCCGCCTCGATCTGGAGCGCCCTGTTTTCGGGGCTCTGGCTGGCGGCGGCGGGGTGGCCCGAGCCGCCTCCTCCCAAAACCTGGGGGGCGATACTCTACCTCGGCGCGGTCGCCATCGGGGCCGCGATCCTGGCCTGGGACCGGGCGGTCTCGGGCGGAGAGGTCGCCGTCCTCGGGGCGATGGCCTACTTTGCGCCTTTTCTCTCGGTTTTTTTTCTCTGGCTTATTCTGGGAAAGCCCATCGGAGCGCCGGCGGCGGCCGGGATGGTCCTGATTGTCGCGGGGGGCGCCGCCGCGGCGTGGACGCCGACGGTGGCGGGAGGATCGGGCCTGGCGGGGGAGCGGTGATCAAAGCGAGGAGGAGAGGGTGAATCCCGCCCAGGCGGCGAAGAGCCCGCCAGCCAGCGAGAGGCCGATGTTGAGCGCCGCCGCCTGCCATCCTCCCTGCTGGATGAGCCGGAGGGTCTCGAGGCTGAACGTAGAGAAAGTGGTGAACCCGCCCAGTATGCCGACCATGACGACGAGGCGGGTCTGGACCGACATGAACTCCCGCTCGAACACGAGAAAGGCGATCCACCCGATGATGAAGGAGCCGACGATGTTCACCGCCACGGTGGCGAGAGGAAACTCGATCCGCGTCAATCGCTGAACCGCAATCGTCGTGCCGTAGCGCATCATGCTGCCCACCGCTCCGCCGATCGCCACCCATACCCAATCGAACATCAACCCTCCCGCAAAACCGCGCCAGCCCTCCGGCAGTTTGCGCCGCCTGACCGGATATTTTCGCCAATTCAGTCAAAAAAACGCATCAAACTCGCACTTTTTTCATTTTCGGGCAAGCACAAGTGAAATTTTCACTTCCGCGGGGGAACCGCGAATGCTTCGGAGAAGGTGGGCCGGGACCATATTTTTGTAGTAAGGCGGGCGCGGAACAGGCCCAAACGGAATACCGGGCCGTTTGAAGCAAAAAAGGAGATAGACGATGGTTGTCAGCGATATTGCCCATCAGGAAAAAAAATCTAGCGACATGAGCGATTGGCCGTTAAGCCACTGGCCTGTAATGGCTTCTCCGGGAATGCTTGGGCCGCAAAAAGAGGCCGGCGAAATACCGGGGTTGGATAGCAACGAAGCGCAAAGGATTCCAAGCTGGATGGTTTATTTGATTCAGTCCTTGGAAGAGGAAGAGGCCCGGCGGATCGCCCTTTCCGGGTGATTTTCGGTCCACGAAACCAGTTCAATCAGCCTCGGTTGCAATTTAAATTGGATAATTTTTTTTCTATTTGTGGAGTATTTCACACTTGCCGGGTAACCGTGGATGCATCCTCCACCATCCTCCGGGCGCATATTGATCGACAGGCGGTGTTTTTTGAAGTGGCCGTGGATTTTTTTCGCTGCTGCCAGTCAGCCGCTGCCAGTGGAGGGGCTGGAAAATGGAGTCTCCGAATTCTCCGGAATCAACCAATCGAAACCGCGCCGGGCGCCGGCGGGCCCGGCCGGGCGAGAGCGGGAAGGAGCCGCACGAACCAGGAAAGGACAAGGACCGGGCGGAGAAGCCCGACTCGCCCCGTCAGAAAGGCCCAGACATGCCCGATTGGATGCGCAGTCTCATCCGCTCGTTAAAGGATGAAGAGGACCGGAAGAAAAAAGACAGCGATTAGCGCCCTTTTTCCCCGGACCCGGCAGTCCGCCCCGGACCCGCCCCTTTCGCCCTGGCCGGGGAGTCTCTAGAATCGGGCCATGGCCTATACCCCCTTCACCCAGCCGATAGCGGCGAACTGGCGAGAAACCATCCGCGAGGACTTGCGGGCGCTCTCGGACCGTGATTTGCGCCGCCGCCTCAGGACCCTCTCGGGCGCCCAGGGGCCGGTGATGCGATTCGAGGGCCGGGAGGTCATCCACCTCGCCGGCAACAACTATCTCGGTCTTGCCGATCATCCCCTGCTGGCCGCCGCCGCCGCTGAGGCCGCCGAAAGATGGGGCGCGAGCGCCGCCGCGAGCCCGCTCATCTCGGGCCATATGGAGCCCCACGAAACCCTTTCCCGTAAAATCGCCCGGTTCAAGGATAAGGAATCGGCCCTTCTTTTCGGGTCGGGCTTTTTGGCGAACGCCGGCCTGATTCCCGCTCTCGCCGGAGAGGGGGACGCGGTGTTCAGCGACCGCCTCAACCACGCGAGCATCGCCGCCGGCTGCCGTCTCAGCCGGGCGCCGGTCCAGGTCTTCGCCCACAACGATATGAACGACCTCGAGGAGCGCCTGAAAAAAGCGGCAAACGCGAGGCGGCGCCTCATCGCCGTGGACGGCGTATTCAGCATGGACGGCGACCTGGCCCCGCTCGGCGATCTGGCCGACCTCGCCGAAAGGTACGATGCGATTCTCCTCGTGGACGAGGCGCACGCGACGGGCGTCCTCGGCCCCCGGGGGAGCGGCGCGGCGGCCCGCCTCGGCGTTCAGGAGCGCGTGGGCGTCTCGATGGGAACGCTGGGAAAAGCGCTCGCCTCCTACGGCGCGTTCGCCTGCTCGGAAGGGGAGGTGATCGATTACCTGGTGAACCTGGCGAGAACGTTCATCTACTCCACCGCGCTTCCGCCCGCCGCGCTGGCGGCCGCTGGGGCCGCGCTCGATCTGGCGGCGGGCGAGGAGGGGGACCGGCGGCGGGAGCGTCTGGCCGCCCTGTGCCGGAGGTTTCGCGCGGGGCTCGAGCGAATCGGCTTCGAGGCGCCGCCCGTTGTGGACAGTGCCGAAGTTCCGATCTTTCCGATCATCG
>NYYB01000156.1 GCA_002685755.1 Nitrospinota bacterium | reverse complement strand
GCCGACGGCGGGGTCGTATTCCTCGGCCCGGTATACCGGGCCGAGGAGGTGGCGATGTGGAGTGTCATCAGGGAGTGGAATCCCCAATCCCACGTCCGGATTTTTTCATTCACCTCGCCCGGAAAGGCGTCCTCCCCCGCTAGCCGAATTGAGGCGGGCGCGTTCAGGCCGCTGGCGACGAATTTATTGGCCAGATGGCGGCTGCCGTCGTCGAGAACGCCGCCCGCCGCCCGGCCTCCCTCCCGGATGACCTCGCGGACCCGGCTGCTCCGGTGGACTTCCCCACCCTGCTCGACGACGAGTTTTTCGAGCGCCCGGGGTAGCTCGAGCGCCCCGCCGCAGGGGAGGCCCAGTGTCGTTTGAGTCGAGAAAAGACCGGGAAAGAACATGCCGGTTCCGGGTTCGTCCTCGACGGTGATCGCGTGGGCGAAGAGCTTGAACAAGGTGCGCAGGCGGGGGTGCTCGAAGTGGGCGTCGATGGCCCCGGAAATGCTCATCGGCGCGAAGGCGAGAAGATCGCGGCCTTTTTCGCCCTGAACGCGCTCCGCGATTTCGGCGGGCGGAAGCGGGGTGTGGAAAAGAAAACTCCGCATGAGCGGACCGAGTTCAACGGCATAGCGTTGATGTAGCTCGCGAAATGTTTTTGCGTCCTTTTCCGAGAACCGGGCGATTGAGGCCGCGCTTTTTTCGGGGTCCCGGTGAAGGACGATGGCGGAGCCGTCGCGGAAGAGGGCGGCGCGCTGCACCGGGGGGGGTGAGCCACCGGAACCCGTACCTTCCGAGATCGAGGTCGCTCATGATCGGGAAATCGTCCAGCCCGATGAAAAAGTTCGCGTGCATGTTGGAACGGTAACCCGGAAGGAGATATTCGAGGGTGGAGGAGCCGCCGCCGATCTCCTCTTCGCTCTCGAAAGTGCCCACCTTTAGGCCGCTCCGCGCCATGTAGGCCGCACAAACGAGGGCGTTGTGCCCGGCACCGATCATGATTTCGTCATAGTTTCCCATTCCGGGTCTCCTTCATAATGGTGTGTGGTAAATCTCAAGGGCCGGACAGCCTCCGGACTGCTTTTAAAATTTCCGGATATGATCCGCACCGGCAGTAGTGGCCGTTGAGATAGGTTTTCGCCTCCTCGTCGGTGGGTGTGGAATTCTCGGCGAGAAGCGCTTTAACCGCGAGCATCATCCCAGAGGTGCAAAAAGCGCACTGAAACGCGCCTTCCTCGAGAAATGCCTCTTGAACCGGATCGAGCCGCTCTCCGTCGGCGAGGCCTTCGGCAGTGGATATCTCCGCTCCCTCCGGGAGCGTGGAGGCCAGTTTGAGGCAGGAGCTGATCGGATTTCCGTTCAGAAGCACCGTGCAGGATCCGCAGGCCCCGACGCTGCACCCATCGCGGGCCGCTTTAAGGCCGAGCCGGTCGCGGAGCATGTCCAGAAGGAGGGTGTTGTCCTCGATTTCCACCCGCCGGTCCTCGCCGTTTATCTTGAGGCTGATGGTCCGCCGGCTCATTTGGGGCCCTCCCCGTCTGGGGCGGCGCCACTCGCTTCCTTGCCCGGCGCCGCTCCGCTCGCCTCCCGCATCGCCCGAAGGACTTTTTCGGGGGTGACGGGCATGTCTTTCAACCAGATATCCACCGCATCGTGGATGGCGTTCACGATGGCGGGCTTGAGGGCCATCGTTCCTGTCTCGCCCACTCCGCGCGCGCCGTAGGGACCCGATTCGAGGGGATTCTCGACGATATCGGTGATGAATTCGCGCGGCATATCCTCGAATGCGGTCAAAGGGTATTCAAGGAACGAGCCGTTCACGAGACGGCCGTCCTCGATTCGCATGGACTCGAACAGGGCGAATCCCAGGGTCATTGCGGCGGCTCCCTGAACCTGCTCGACGCAGTGCCGGGGGTTGATCGCCCGGCCCACGTCGGCGGAGGAAACCAGCCGGGTGACTTTCACGAAACCGGTCTCGGTGTCCACCTCGACCTCGGCGCCGCTGGCCCCGGCGAACCAGTGTTCGGTCATCCGGGGAGTCTGGCCCGTTTCGGGGTCGGCTTTGACTGCATGACCCTGAAAGGTGCCTTCGCCGGTGAGGGTGGTTCCGGGGGCGCCGAAGCGCTTGAGGAAAATCTCGGGAATGGCAATCGCGCGCTCGGGCAGGGAGCGGGAGAAAACCCGGCCCTCCCTGAGCTCGAACTCCTCGGAGGGAATTTCAAGAGCTTCGGATGCCGTTTCGAGGAGTTTTTCCCGAATCTGCCGAGCGGCGCCGATTACAGCGTTGCCCATGTGATAGGTGGAGCGGCTCCCCGCCGTGAGCGTGTCGTAGGGGGATTGATCGGTGTCCGGTGTCGTAACGTGGACTTTATTCACGTCAAGCCCGAGCTCCTCGGCGGCGATTTGGGCGAAAGCCGTTGTCGCGCCCTGGCCCATCTCCACCGTCGCGGAGCGCACGATGGCGCTTCCGTCGCTGTTCAGCTCAACGATGGCGTTCGATATGGTAGGGGATATGACGGATTTGAAACCCAGGGCGATTCCCCGGCCGCGGGCGATGTGCTTTTCCTGGGTGAGCCCCGGGCCCAGGGTGGGTGCCGGACGGTTCTCCGAAGTTTTTTCCACCACCCGGCTCACTGAGTCGAGACAGGCCCGGAGCCCTATCGAGGTGACCGGGGAGCCCGTGGAGTAAAGGTCGCCTTCTTCTAAGACATACTCCCGCCGCAGGGCTACGGGGTCTTTTTCGAGTATGGTGGCCGCCTTGTTCATGTGGGTTTCGTAGGCGATGGCCAGCTGGGGGACGCCGAAGCCTCGCAACGGCCCCGAGGGGGTTTTGTTCGTGTAGACGCAAAAGGCATCGACCGAAACGTTGGGAAATTTGTAGGGCCCCGGAGCGGTGGAGCCTGTCTTTTGGGCGATGCGCGGGCCGACCTCGGCGTAGGCCCCGGCGTCGTAGAAGACCTCTACTTTGCGGGCGGTGATTTTACCGTCCTTGATCCCGGTCCATATTTTCGTCGCCGCGCCGTGCCTGGAGGAGGTGTAGAAGACCTCCTCGCGCGAGAGGTGAAGTTGTACGGGGCGGCTCGTCACCTTCGCCATGAGACAAGTGAGGGGTTCGAGCTTGTCGTAAATCTTTCCGCCGTAGCTCCCACCAAGCGGAGGAACGACGACGCGGACATCGGCCAGCGCGATGCCGAAGATCGCCGCCAGATCCCCGCGGACGAAATAGGGGGTCTGTGAGGTGGTGTGGACGATGAGCCTTCCGCCGGGCTCGAACCAGGCGGCGGCGCCGTGAGGCTCGAGGTGGGCGTGGGAGACCGGCGGGCAGGTGTAGGTGTCCTCGAGAACATGATCAGCCTCGGCCAGCGCCTTTTCGGCGTCGCCTTGCCTTTGCTTGTAGTGGGTGCAAATGTTGGTTCCCGGGTGCCCTTTGAGCGCCATGAGATCGGCGAAGGCTCCGGCGGGCTCGAGGGAATCGTGGAGAAGGGGCGCTCCGTGTTGCGCGGCCTCGAAGGGGTTCTGCACATGGGGAAGCTCTTCGTATTCGGCCTCGATGAGCGCGGCGGCCTCCTCGGCGGCTTCCCGGTTTTCGGCGGCGACGGCCGCGATGGGCTCGCCCGCGTAGCGCACCTTTCCGAAGGCGAGGATGGGCTGATCGCGGAAAGCGGGGCCGTAGCAGGGCCGGACGCCATGGACCGCCAGCAGGTTCTCACCGGTGAACACGGCCGCGACTCCGGGGACGCCGCCGGCCGCACGGGTGTCCACGCGGAGGATCTTAGCGTGCGGGTGCGTACTCCTCGCCAGGGCCAAGTGGAGCGCGCCGGGAAACACCTTGTCGGCGAGATATCGCTGCACCCCCCGGACTTTCGCCGGGCCGTCGAGTCGGAGAACGTCATGCCCGACGACGCTCCATTCTATTGATTCCCGTGTCAATTTTTTCTCCGCTCGTCCCTGGCTTTCGGTTTCCGCCGGGCCGCTTCGAGTAGTGCCCTCCGGACGAGAACGGGGGCGATTTCCCGTTTGTACCAGGTCGAACCCGAGGAATCCTCGATCGAGTCGAGTTGACTGTGTGTCAGGTCGGCCACTTTTTGCGCCGCTGCTTCGGTCACCGCCTCCCCGCTTAATATTTCATCCACTCCCTCCAGCAGGAGGGGAGTCTGGGCCGCGGCGGTGAGGACCACCCGCGCGCTTTCGCATTTTCCGGAGAAATTCTCTTTGATATAAACCGCCACTCCGACACAAGGCCAGTCGGCCGATGCGTGGGAAGTGAATTTCAGGTAATGGCCCGAGGCTTCTTCATCGGTCGGCGGAAGATCGACGCCGAGAATAATTTCGTCATCTTCCTTGGCTGTTTCGAAAAAGCCCCGGAAAAAATCCTCGAGTTGAAGCTCTCGTTCGCCCCTTGCCGAGCCAAGGCGAACTCTCGCTCCGAGAGCGATCAGGGCGCCGGGGGGGTCGAGGCGATAGTCCCCGTGCGCCAGGTTTCCGCCTACCGTCGCCGACCAGCGGACCCGAACATTCGCGACGGAGGAAAGAGTTTCGCTCAGAAGCGGGTATTGGCTCCGAACGGCAGGGTGTATTTCGACGGACCGCAAGGTAGCCATGGCTCCGATTGAAAGTCCTCCGCTTTTTGCGGGCGAAACACCACCGAGGCCGCTTATTTTGTGCAAAGAAACTATATGCGAAGGATTGAAGAGGCGCTGGCGCATCATGGAGATAATGGCGGTTCCCCCGGCGAGGGGGATTGTTTCGTGCGCCGAGATAAGTCGGCTTGCTTCTTCGTAGGTAACTGGTTCGAGAAGCTCGAATCGGGGAACACCCATTTTGTCTCCCTTCCCGTATCCGGAAAAGAGATGTCTTCGCGAAGGAATCAGATTTGTATAGAGACTACGACATCGCCGTGATAACTGTCCAACATTTCACTGGCGATCACTTATTTGAAAATAGCGGTGCTGGCCTTGACGGAGGAGGCAAATGGGCTTTTGATGACGTAAGTTTCCAAAATGTTTAGAAAGAGGGGGGGTTCCATGCGGCAATTGAGCGATCATCTTTATGCGGAAACAGGGTACGACTGGGCCAACGTGGGCGCCGCCGTCACGGAAAAAGGGGTGGTGCTCCTCGATTGCCCGGTGAGGCCGACGGACTCGAGCCACTGGCTGTCCGAGGTTGGGCCTCTTAGCTCTCGAGGCATCCAGTATCTCATCGCCACGGATTATCATGGCGACCACACTACGGGAGCCGCTTTCGTCGGCGATGTTCATTTCATCGCCCCTCAATATGTGTACGGAGAAATTTCGAAGGGAGCCAATGCCTTTTCAAAAGAAATTTTCACCGAAACCCTGCGGGATCAGGGCCATGTGGAGGAGGCTGATCAAATTCTGGAGGCCCCGGTTCCCCTACCTCAATTTTGTTTTGAAGATTCCTTGATTCTTCACCTTTCCCCGCTCACTTTCGAGATTCACCGCAAGGGGGGCCACTCTCCGGCATGCACTTCCGTGCTTGTCCCCGAGGAGGGGGTGTTGTTTTCGGGAGATGTCGTGATCAACGGCCCTTCGATGGGAATGCGCGATGCTCATCTGGGGCAGTGGATTGAGGCGCTTTCGTGGGTCGAGGGTCTGAATGTGGACACCATTGTCCCCGGACACGGAGAGATTTGCGGAAAGGACGTGCCCAGAACATTGCGCGAACGTCTTACTGAGGTCCTTGAGGGCATGAGACGGCTGGTTCAGGAGGGCCGGAGCAAGAGAGAGGCCGTGGAGGATCCATCTTTCGTCAAATTTTTTCATGGGGACGCCTCCCGGGGGGCGTACTGGCTCCAGCAGCGAAAGGACACTTTTCGTGAGGGTCTGGAACGAGTCTTCGAGGAGGCGAAGAAAGAGGTTGGAAACTGAGAAGCCATGCGAAGTAAAATATTTGTGAGGGGAAAGGCTTATGAAAGCTGTGGAGCGAAAGCTGGGCAGAATATTTCATCTGGAATATGAGGCCTGAGACGATTTTTTCGGGGAGCTCAATCAGTTTGTAAAGGAGAAAAATATCCGCGCCGGCTCCGTTTTTCTCCTGGGAGCCCTTTCCCGGACCGAGATGATTTCGGGGTTCAAGACAATGGACGGATACGATGTGGATAGGCGCGTTTTCGAGGAGTGGCGGGAATTGGTGGCCGTGAGCACCATTAGCTGGCCCGAGAACCCCCCAGCGGCGCTGGGCGATGTGGATTGGACCGGGCCTCAGCCGTATGTCCATATCCATATGGTCCTTAGCGGCGGACCTGGCAAGAATGAAGATGTCCTTATCGGTCATCTGAGCGGCGGAGTTCTCAAGGGCGGAATGAACCTTGATATTTACGAGCACATTTAGGCGATAGCCGTTGGCTCCCGTGCCGGGATATGTTTATACTGAATACCATATCCAACACTTAGGCTTTAATATTCGGTTTCAGTCCAGGGAGGGGAGTTCTTGTCCATCGAGTTGGCGTGGTACATGTCGTGCGATGGAGATGGTTCTCATATTGGCCGTAAATTCGCCGAGTTTCCTCCAAGTTTTGAAACTTTCACCCGCGTCGCCCAAAATGCCGAGAAATCCGGATTCACCACCCTTCTCGTTCCTACATCGCAGATTAGCGGACACTATGGGCGTGAGGCGCCGACCTGGGACAGCATTATCAACGCGGCGGTCGTCGCCCCCGCGACGAAGGCCATCAAGCTGCTTCTCGCCGTCCGCCCGGGGATGATCCACCCGTCCTATTGCGCCCGGATGATGGCCTCCCTCGATGAATTGAGCGGGGGGCGGATTATGTACAACATCGTGACCGGCGGCTCCGATCTTTCGGCCTATGGAGACGACCTCGACCACGACACGCGGTATGAACGGACGGAGGAATATATCCAGGTTCTCGAAGGTCTCTGGACCCAGGATAATTTTTCCTTCGAGGGAAAGTACTATCGTTTCAGGGATGCTTCGGTGTATCCCCGGCCGGTGCAGAAACCTCGAATCCCTTTTTTTATGGCGGGTGCTTCGGAGATCGCCCGGAAAATAGCCGTCCGGCACGGTGACTACTGGGTGTTCTGGGGTGAGACGCCGGATCAGGTGAGGGAGCAAATCGAAGGAATGGAAAAGTCCCTCGAGGGAAGGGATCGGCCGCTCAAGTACGTGACGCGGTTTCAAATCATGGCGCGCGACACGGAAGAGGAAGCCTTCGAGGCGGCGGAAGAAGTCCTCAGCAAGATCGATCCCGAGGTTCTGGCCCACCGGGGAAAAGTATTATCGAAATTCGATAGTAAGGGAACGCGGAACCAACAAGAACGGACAAAAGAGGAAATGGTCGGACCGAATCTCTGGGCGGGAATGGGCCGCATTCGATCGGGGTCCGCCGTAACAATTGTCGGGAATTATGAGCAGTGTGCCAGAAAAATAATTGAGATCGAGCAGGCGGGGGTTCACCTCCTTATCCTTTCGGGATTTCCCCTTCATTCCGAATGCGAGCGAATTGGCGAAAAAGTTATCCCGTTGGTTCGGGAGATGGAACTTGACATGGGGCTGATTAACGAAGAGGAAGACATTTTTCTAAAGGTGGCCGCTGCCGCGGCGTCCTAGGAGCGAATAATGGCGGAAGTAGTCGTAACGGACTTGGTGAAAAAGTTTGGAACGGAAACGCTGGCGGTGGACAATATCAGCTTTACCGTCGCGGAAGGAGAGTTCGTTACTTTGCTGGGCCCCAGCGGTTGCGGCAAGACGACGACGCTTCGGTGCATAGCGGGTCTCGAAATCCCCGACGACGGGGAAATTTCGATTGGCGGGGAGTTATTCACCTCCGGCAGTAAGGGAGTTTGCCTGCCGCCCGAGAAGAGACATCTCGGAATGGTTTTTCAGTCCTACGCCATCTGGCCGCATATGTCCGTTGCCGAAAACGTGGCCTATGGTCTTCAAGCGCAGGGTGCGTCCCGAAATGAGGCAAGAGGGAAAGTCGACAAGGCGCTTGAGCTTGTCGGCCTGAGCGGCCTTGGAGGTCGAAACGCCACGAAACTCTCTGGCGGCCAGCAGCAGCGCGTATCCCTCGCCCGGGCCGTGGCGTACAACCCCCGCGTTCTTCTTTTCGACGAGCCCTTGAGCAACCTGGACGCCAAGCTTCGGGAGAGGATGCGGCTCGAACTGGTCAACCTGGTAAAAGAGCTCAAGATGACCGCGCTCTATGTCACCCACGATCAGGCCGAGGCCATGGTTATGAGTGATCGGATTATCATCATGAAGGATGGAAGGATTCAACAGGTAGGTGACCCGCATTCCACCTATAACGAACCCACTAACAGCTTTGTAGCCGACTTTATCGGAGTCACGAACATTATCGAGGGCAGCGCCGAGGAGAAAAACTCCGGCGGCCTTTTGGTGGACGTTCCGAAACTGAGCGCCAAAATTTTGTGCGGGGCCGGGTTGGACAGGGAGATCGGCAAGGGAGCCAAGGTTCTCGTGACCGTGAGGCCCGAGTATATCGAGCTACATGCACCGGACTCCGATGGGGCGAATCGCCTCGAAGGAGTGGTGGACAAGGCGGTTTACCTCGGGCAGTCATGGGACTGCCTGATTCGGGTGGGAGACACCGATCTCCGGGTGCATGTCAGGGGCGATGAGCCGATCGAGCCCGGAAAACGGGTAACCATGTACATCTTGCCCGAGAGATGTGTGGTTTTGAAGGATTAGAATTTGTTGTTTCGGGAAGTTTAGGTGATTCGAGCGATGCCGAATGAATCAGTTTCTTTATCAAGGAGGAGTCCAAATGAAAAAGTATGGTAGTTCCTGGTTGGGGATGGCTCTGGCGTTTGCGGCCCTGGTGGGGCTTAGCGGAGCCGCCTGGGCGGCTGAAGCGCCGATATTAAAGTCTTTGTCGGGCGCGGAGAAGGCCCGCGTGGCCAAGCTCATCGCCGGCGCGAAAAAAGAAGGTTCGTTTTCCTGGGCCACCAATCTGGCTCCCGTGAAAGCGGCCAAGGCGCTCGAGAAGGATTTCAAAAAGTATTACGGCCTCCCGGGCGTGAAGTTCAGGTTCGCAATGCGCAAATCGGGCACCCTCATCAAGCGATTCGAGCAGGAAATCAAGGCTAATAAGCTCTCGGTGGACGTGGTTGTCCTCGCGGCCGCCTCCTGGCTCCACTCGATGATAAAGCGTGGCAACCTGATGAAGTACACCTCGCCCGAGGATAAGTTTTTTGTCCCCGCGGCGAAGGCCAAGATGAACGCGCCCGGCTACTGGGTGGCCGATGGGCAGCTCAACACCATGGCGGTGAACCGCGACCTGGCCGGCAACGTGAAGCTCACCAGCTGGTTTGACCTGACCAACCCCAAATACGCGGGCAAGGTCCTCGTCGGCGACTCCAGCCGCTCGGAAACCTACACCCTCTGGTACATGGGGCTTCGCCGGGTTCTGCCCAAGAGCTATTTTGTGAAGCTCAACGCCCAGAATTCGGGCATCATGATTCGCGGCTCGGCACAGCGGCGCTCCCTGATGGCGGGCGAGTACTGGTTCGGCACGACCATCATGGCCCGTCACAACTGGATCGCCAAAAAGGCCGGCGTGAATATGTCCCCGATTTACCCGAAAGAGGGCACCGTAGCTCTTCCCATTGGCGCCGTGATCATGGCGAAAGCGAAGCACCCGAACATGGCCAAGCTGTTTGTTGACTACTGGCGTAGCGTGAGAGGCCATCATAAAATGCTTGAGTACAACCCGCTTAACTCGGGCCGCCCGCTTCCGCCGCATAAGAACCCGGATATCAACAAATTCATCCTGGCCGATGACGGCATCGCGCCTCCCCTCGACAGGATCAACATCATCCCGATCGACTGGGGAAAAGTCGGACACGATGATGTGAAGAAGTGGCGTGCCGAGTTCAACGACGTATTCAGCTCGGCTCCGAGAAAGAACTAACCTGAATTGTTGAAGGGGGATTCCTGCTTGTCCACGGAATCTGATGAAACTCAAAGTTCATTGAAGACGGGCGCGGCCGCGGCGCAAGCCGCGGTTGCGCCCGCCCCCTTTTTGGGGAGGATGTTCAATGCTGAAAATCTCACGAAAGTCGGATCGCTTATTCTGCTTACCGTTCTGGCGATTGTTCCGATTACGGTTTATCTCCAGAGCAGTTTCCGGGTTCATGTCGAAGGGTCCCAGCTAGGGCTCACGCTGGCCAACTATGTGCAGACGTTCACGGAGCCAAAAATACTGCGGGCGATCTGGAATACGTTGGTCATCGCGGTTGGAACCGCGTTTTTCTCATCCATCGTAGGCGTCGCGCTAGCCTGGTTCCATGCCCGGACCGACATGCCGTGGCGGGGGGCGCTTGAGCCTCTGACGCTGATCCCGTTTTTCCTTTCATCTTTTTTGGGAGCCATCGCATGGTGGGCGCTTGCCGCTCCTCGCATCGGGATCCTGAACCGGTGGATGATCGATCTGTTCGGGGTCTCCACGCCGCCATTCAATATCTACAGCATGACCGGAATCATCATGGTCATGGCGCTTTTCTACGTGCCTTATATGTATCTGTTCACCATCGGCTCGCTGAACCGGATGGACCCTGCGCTTGAGGAGTCCGCGCGGGTTTGCGGGACCGGTGTGCTGCGCACCGCGCTCCGGGTGACGATACCGCTTTCGACGCCGGCGATTCTGTCGGGAGCCATCATCATTTTCGTCGTCAGCGCGGGTGTGTTCGGTGTGCCCACCTTGCTGGGGCCGATCGCCCGCATTGACACGCTTTCCACCGTGATTTACGTCAAAATGGAGGAATATCCGCTCGATCTCGGCGGTGCGGCGGCGGCGGGCAGCGTTCTCATGTTGATCGCGGTGATAGGGCTTTACGTCCAGCGCAAGATTGTGGCGCCGAGAAGCTACGTGACGGTGACGGGTAAAGGCTTCCGGCCCAACCGCGTCATGCTTGGAAATTGGAAATACGCCGCGTTGGCCCTGAATCTTGCGTATATCATTATGGCCGTTGTATTGCCCTTGGGCGCGCTGTTCCTGGCCTCGATCAACCGGGCCTGGCTGGGCGGTTTCAGGTGGAGCCAGCTCTCGTTCTATAACTGGGACTTCATCCTTTTCTCGTACGACTACGCCATGGACGCGATGAAGAACAGCTTGATGTTGGGCTTTGTCGGCGGCTTCATGACCGTGGTTCTTTGCACGTTCCTCTCGATGGTGATACTGCGGGGAAGAAACAAGAAACTCTCCAGCGTCGTTGACTATGTCGCCACGCTTCCCATCGGTGTGCCGGGCCTGGTCATGGGCATGGCGTTCCTCATCACATGGATCAAAACGCCGCTATACAGCTTTCCGCTCTTCCTTCTCATGCTGGCCTACATGACGCGCTATCTACCTTACGGGCTTAGGACGATCACGGCGATACTTCAATCGCTGGGCGCCGAGCTCGAGGAAAGCTCCCGCGTGTGCGGTGAGTCGTTTATCGGGACGATACGCAAGGTGACGGTGCCGCTTCTTCGGCCCGGCATTTTTGCTGCCTATCTCATGCTTTTTATTATGTTTATCCGGGAGTTGCCCGTATCCGCGCTCCTTGCCACCGAGGACAGCACCCCGATGGCGGTGGCCCTCTATGTCATTAGTGAGAACGAAGCGCTCGGCGTGGTCTCCGCATTTGCCCTGGTTCAGGCGTTCATCCTTTTGGTCGGGACAATCTTGTTCAGGCGGCTGGGAAATATAGAGAAATTGTCCGTGTAATTCTGCCTCCTTCGGGAGCTTGTCTTTTTCACTCCATCATCCTTCGGGGAGTTTCACCGGAAAGAGTTTAAAGAGGAGACCAAGGTGCATCAAGAACTCAACGACGAACACCGGGCGCTTCAGGAAATGGCTCGGGATTTCGCCGAAAAGGAAATTATCCCGGTTGCCGCCGAGCGTGACCGGATCCAGGACCCGGCGGAAACCTTTAGCCCAGAGTTGATCAAAAAAGGATCGGTCCTAGGTCTTCGGACGCTTGCCGTTCCCGATGAGTTCGGGGGGCCGGGCGTCGACCTGATGGGTCAGGTTTTGGTCATTCTGGAATTGGCGCGCGGAGACGGCGGGGTCGCCAAGACGTTCAGCCAGTGCTGGAAGTGGACCCCCATGATTTGCCGGTTGGCGACGGATGAGCAGCGCGAGCGCTTCTTGCCCCCGTTTTTGGAGGACGATCTCTACCTGTTGGGGATGGGGGGGTCCGAGCCAGGAGCCGGATCGGACAACCGCATGCCGCCGCCCGAGGATCCAACTGCGGGCTGGAAAACCGCGGCGGTGAAGGACGGCAACGAGTATGTCATCAACGGGATGAAGCACTTTATCGCCAACGGCGGGGTCGCGAAGCTTTATATCATCCGCACCCGCACGAATCCGAAGGTGCCGATCTCCGAGGGCACCACCATGTTTTTCGTTCCGGCAGATACACCTGGGTTCACCATCGGCCGCCGCCATGACAAGATCGGTTGGCGCTTTTATCAGAACGCCGAGTTGATTTTTCAGGATTGCCGCGTCCCCCAGGAGAACTTGCTGGGAGAGCTGAACAAGGGAAAGCATGACAGCTCGGAACGGTTCGTAAGTTTCAACGATGTCGAGCTGGCCGCGAACGTCATCGGTATTTCGCAGGCCGCTTTTGAGCATGCCCTCGATCATGCCCGGAACAGGGTTCAGGGCGGAAAACCCATCATCGGGCATCAGTCCATCGCCCTGAAGCTTTCGGACATGTATATGCGCCTTGAGGCGGCGAAGAGCTATCTCTTCAAGGTGGTCGAGAGCGATCAAGAGGAAGGGGCCGAGTTCGAGTCCTCCTCGAAACAGTTGATGAAGGTGTTCGCCACCGAGTGCGCTCTTCAGATTACCAGGCTGGCGGTGGAAATTTTCGGCGGCTCCGGGGTCATGCGCGACGCGCCCGTGGAAAAGCTCCTGCGCGACGCGAACGTTTTCCCGCACCTGGCGGCCGATTCCATCATGAACCTGAAGGCCGCCGCCAAGCTCCAGTAAATCGTGCCACGCTCCCTCCCGGAGAGGGGGGACGGACGAGTGTTCCATAAGGGAAATGAAGTGCCTGAAAATAATATCGATCTCGCCGTTATTCTCGGAGACGGCGTCGGGCACGATATACTTCCCGTTGCGGTCGAGGTGATTAAGGAAGCGGCCGGTGTCTGTGGCGTCGAGGTGACTCCCACGGTGTACGGCTATGGCGCCCAGCGGTATTTGGAGGAGGGCTCACCGCTTCCCGAGGATGTGCCGGCCCTGGTGGCAATATGGCCGAGGAGCACGATTCGATCTTCTTCGGGAGCGCGGGCGACGATCCGCGGGTTCCTGCGGGCATCAATTGCCGGGATCTGCTCGTGGGGCTTCGCTGGGAACTCGATCTTTTTGTGAATCTTCGGCCCGCGCCCCTGCTCGACAGCCGGTTTTGTCCTCTCAAAAAGGAAGTGCCCATCGATCTTGTCGTGGTCCGCGAGAACACTGAGGGCGTTAATGTCCGGATGGGAGGCAACTTCAAAAAGGGGACGACCGACGAGGTGGCCATTCAGGAGGACGTGAATACCTATAAGGGGGTCGAGCGAATTTGCCGCTACGCCTTCGAGTATGCCCGCTCTCACGGCTACCCGAAGGTGACGATGGCGGATAAACACGCCTCTCTGATTCACGCCCACGGCCTCTGGCAGCGGGTGTTCTGGCGGATGAACGAAGAGTTCCCCGATGTCGAGGGGGAACATTATTTCATCGATACACTGTGCATGGACCTTGTTTTGCACCCGGAAGAATTCGGCGTAATCGTGACGAACAACATATATGGCGATATTTTGAGCGATCTGTGCGCCAGCCTGGTGGGCGGGGTCGGCGTCTCCGCCTCGGGGTGCATTCACCCGGGCCGGGTTTGCATGTTCGAGCCCGTCCACGGAACGGCCCCCGATATCGCCCTCAAGGGAATCGCGAATCCCTTCGCCACCGTCCTCACGGGCCGGATCATGCTCGATACGCTCGGTCACACTCGGGCGGCGGAATCGATCTGGGGCGCTGTTCAGGCCGCGGTCAAGGAGAACAAGGTAACCGGCGACCTGGGCGGAGATATGAATACTAAGGGCGTCGGCGATTATTTGCAGGAGAAAATCGTCGAACTCTCCAAGGAGCAATAAAGAGATCGTTCGTTTTATACAAGGAGATTGGGATGGACGGCAAGCTTCGGGGAATCATGGCCGCTCCGGTTACCGCCTTCAAGGCGGATGGTCGGGTCGATTTTGAAACTTTCGAGAGGCAGATCAATTTTCTGATCGAATCGGGATTCCCTTTTATCGCCCATCCCATGCATATCGGCGAGTCTCCCAATCTGACGGTGCGGGAGCGAAAGGAACTGGTCAGCTCCCTGGTGAGGGCGGCCGGGGGGAGGGTTCCCGTTTTCGTGAACGTGAGTATGCCGGGGACGGACAACATGCTCGATCTGGCGCGGCACAGCGAGTTTGCCGGGGCGTCGGGGATGGTGGTCCTCTCTCCCTACCACTGGGAGCCCGAGGCCGAGGCCCATCTCGACCACTTCCTCACCCTGGGGAAAAGCGTCGATATGAAAATGGTCGCCTATAACAACCCGAGGCGGGTACAGGTGGGGATTCCCCACGACATGCTGGGCGAGATGATCGAAAAGCTGCCTAATCTGGCCGCGCTCAAGGACGCTTCGTTCGACATGAATTATTTCACCGGGGCCTGCCGCGTGGCCTCGGCCGTGCGGACGAATTTTTCCGTGTTCACTGGGATCGAGTGGCTGCTGACATCCATCCCGGTGGGTGGGTCCGGCTCGTTTTCGAATTGCGGCGAGGTGGCGCCCAGGCTGATCCAGAGCCTCTTCGATGCCTGTATGAAGGGAGATTATGAAACGGCGCGCCCGCTTCAATTTAAAGTGGGCATTCTCCTGAAGTTGCTGCAAACGAATTATCCCGCCACGGTAAAATACGCGATGGAATTGATGGGCCGGCCCGTAGGGGAGACGCGAAAGCCTGTTCTGCCGCTGAACCAGGAAGCGAAGGAGCATACGAGGGAAACACTCGAGTCTCTGGGTGTTTTGGAGAGCGAGCCCCGGGGCTGGTAGCTTTTCCCGAATTTGCGGGAGTCACCCGAATAATTCAAGAAATAAACGGAGGCCAGAGGCGGGAGACCCGCCGCCTGGCCTCCATCTAATCCTCAGTGCGTTTGCCCCGGTGTTTCTTCCGGGCCCGCCCGGCCTGGTTTTCCTACTTGAACTGGGCCTTCCACTTGGCGTGGATGCCCTTGACCTTTTTCGAGGCGTCGATCGCAGGTGATAAGCATTTGCATTTTTAACTCGGTCCTGGCTTCGACGACGGGGTTGGTGTTCTCCAGTGATATTTCAACTGTCCGCTGTCCGAGTTTCGCGAGATAACCGCGCTTGGTCGCCGCCGCGTTGAAGCCGACGTGATTTTATAAAACTAACCAGGTATTCCGTCCGGCCGCGGGCGGGTCAGTATCGGCCAATAGACGGACAGAAAAATCCCGAATGCAGCCGTCCATAAGGCCCCGGAAATAATCAGCGCCTCCTTGTAGCTCTCGAAGAAGAGAATCGGAGCGGCGGCCCGGACGAAAGCCGCGGCTGTGATCAATAAATAGGAAAAAACGACGACGGGCCGAATTTGTGCAGGCCTGCCCGTGTGAAGCAGGGAGACAATCGACATGACGGCCAGGATCATGGTTCCGATCCCGCCTACCGTTATCGCGTGAATAGCGCTCACCTCGGGGACGGGCCCGTCCAGATAGGCGATTCCGGTAAGGACGAGTCCCGCGATTATCCAGCCATATCCGAGATGAAGCGCTGCGAGGTGGGGCTTCAAGAGCAGGCTGCCGGCTCTCCAAGTGAATATTCGGACAATTTGAATCGCCGCCGCTGCCAGGGCGAGAAGGCCGACCCACGAGGCTCCTCGGTCCACCAGATTTGCCGCGATGAGCATTGCGACGGAGCCGATGGCCAGCCACTCGATAACCGGGCGGGTGAGCGGCGCCTTGGGGCCCTCGACTGCCAGGCGCTCCACCGTAATGAAGGTGGGTGCAATCCTTCCGATGACGACGATGATCAAAGCCGCCAGGAGGTAGACGCCGAGCCGGAGACCAGCCTCCGACAGGCCCCCGATCCCGAAAAGGGATTCCAGGTGAACCATCAGGTTGGCGGTGAAAAAAATAGCGAGGACGATTAGAAACACCAGATTCTTTCGGCTCCCCTGGGCGGTGAGGACGGGCCACAGCGCGGCGGCGAGCACAGGCATCAAGGCCAGGTCGATAAGCGCCACCGCAAAGACGGGGAGCAGAGCCGAGAGCCACATTGCGGCGCGCCCGGCCACCCATGCCCAGACGACTACCCCGAGACGGCGGCCTGTCACGGGCAGGGCGTTGCTCCAGGTCGAGGACGCCGTGAGAAGAAAACCGCAAACCGCGGCGACGGCGAAGCCGAACACCATTTCATGGCCGTGCCAGATGACGGGTCGGAAAGAGGCCGGGCTGGGCGCGGCATCGAAAAAAAACACCAGCCAGGCGCTCAGGAAAACCGACCCGTAGCCACTGGCCAAAAGAAAAAAGGGCCGGAAGCCATGCACCAGCAGGGAGAACTTTTCTTTTTCGATTTCGGGGCGGGAGGTGATTGTTAATAGGTCCATTGCGTCCGGCCTCCGNGTGAATGTGAATCGTTCGATAAAGAAACGCTATTATGCACCTCTCCGGGGNGNGGATGTGAACGGNGGGAGNAAAAATTTTCGTGGGAAGAAAAATGTTTCATGCCGGCCGGTCATCGCNGGAGCGGCTCTTTCTCGCGGGAGAGNCCACCTCGATTGAGCATTTCCCGGTCGCNCANGNGGCGCATTTCCNCGGCGTTTCNGCGGCGAGTATATTGAGCGGATAACGCCCGGGAGGCGCGGGCGGTGGCCTATGGTCCGATGATGACGGACTCGTCTCCCGTCAACTTCAGATCGGTTCCCAGTTTCTTCGACATTTTTTGCATCGTTGCCATTATCTCGCCGAATTTTTCGTCCTCGCCTGAGAGAATCGAAGGCCTTCCGTCGTCGCCGATGAGAACGGTGACAAAGGATAGGCGCCGGACTTCCTTTCCCTCGATGACGCATCTAACGAGGATGGATTCTTTCACCGTGGGGAGGAACATGGGGTGATCGTGGTCGAGGACGAGATTTCCGAGCGCGTAGCAGATCGCCTTTCCGTTGTAAATCTCAATTCCTTGAAGAATATGCGGGTGCTGGCCGATGACGAGGTCGGCTCCGGCGTCGATGGCGGTGTGGGCGGCGGCCTGCTGGGAGAGGGTGAGGGTGCGGCTCTGGCTTGAGCCCCAGTGAAAGGTGGCGATGAGAATATCCACCCGGGGCCGGACGGATTCGATGGTTTCCGCCATGGCTTCGAGCTCTTCTTCGTTTAAATAGGGCGGGCCGAAAAGGGGGTCTTCGCGTAGCGGGGCGACCCCAGCTTTGTTCGGGTTCGCTCCCCAGCCCATGGGCAGGTTGAGCACGTGGGTGAGGAACCCGACGCGGATTCCCTTTCTCTCGATAATGACCGGAGTCCGCGCTTCCTCGATGTTTCTTCCCGAGCCAGAGAAGGCGATACCTCGCTTCTCTAAAAGCGCCATCGTTTCCACGAACGGCTCGATGCCGTAGTCCATGCAGTGATTGCTCGCGAAAGCCACCGTGTCGAAACCACCGGCGATATACCCTTCAATCATCCTCGGATGGTGGCGCATGGTGATTTTGCCTGTGACGGACGTCCCTTTTTCGGACAATGACGCCTCAAGGCCGCCGAAGCGGATGTCGGCTTTTTCGAGTTCCGGGAGGATTCGGTCGAAGACCTTTTCGGGGTTGTCCCGGTTGATCTCGATATCCCCCGCCAGGGCCAGGTGGAGGCGTCCGCCGCCTGTGGTGTCTGCCATCGCTCGCTCCTCTCTGCCGGTGACCAAAGGGCGTTATATGCTTGCTCCGCCGGGAACCCCGTCACGGGAGCTTGTATGACGGGATAGCTTCGCTGGTCAGGGAAGCTGGTTGACGCTGTATTTGAAGCGATCGCCCCGGTAGAAAATCTGGGAAAATTCTAGCGGAGTCCCGTCTCCGCTGTGAACGGATGTCTCAACGTACATCACCGGGGCCATGAGGCCGATCGATAGGAGCGATGCGATTTCCTTGTCGGCCGTCCGGGCTTCGATGGTTTGATTGATTTCGCCGATTTTGATCCGGAGGCGGCGCTCGAAAATTTTCAGGAGGGAGCGTTTCGCGTAATCCGGCCGGGGAATTTTATTTCCGATTTCGGCGGAAACATAATTATTAACGTAGCAAAAGGGTACGCCCTCGACCATGCGGGTTCGCTGTATGTGGGTAATTTCATCGCTGGGGGTGAGGCCTAGGAAATCCGCCAGTTGGGGGCTGGGGGAGGAGTTTCTGACGGAGAGCAGGCGAAGCTCGCCTTCCATTCCGTGAGAAAGATACTCCTCGGCGATTCCGGTGAGGTTCAACATCTTTGGGGGTTTCAGGTCCTCCGAGACAAAAGTCCCGTGGCCCCGGTAACGGTGGAGAAGGCCGTCCGAAACGAGAAGGGAGAGCGCCTGGCGGACAGGCACGCGGCTTACGCCGAACATCTTGGCCAGATCCAGTTCCTTGGGAATCTTCGAGCCGGGCGGCAGCTCGCCCTGCTCGATTCGCCTGCGCAGCAGATCCGCAATCTGGTAGTAGTAGGGAACGCTGTGGTTGGTAAACGGTGTTCCCGAGAAATTATTGTCCATAGGCGCTCGCTGGGAAAAAACCTCTTTCCGCCGAAATGGAATTTGAACCGGTGAACATGAAGTATTAAGATTATAAACATATTACATGCGAATTTGAACCACTCGCTTTGCCATGGTTGACTGGTCGGCGGGTGGGGCGTTTCGCATGAATCCGTTGAAAAACCCGAGAGCGAAAGGGACGATAAGTGGGCTTTACTTTGGAGGAGCGTGACCGGCGATACCGGGCGGTTCGCGCGAATATGGAGCGGGAAGGGCTGGACGCCCTTATCGTTTTCGGAAATACCGGCGTCGAGGGCCAGTGGAACGGTAATTTTACCTATCTTTCGAACTATTGCCTGATTTTCGCCACCGCTGTTATTTTTTTCCCCCTGGAGGGCGAGCCGGCGGCGTTCATTCCCGGGGAGAATCAGCTTCTCGACGCCCGGCGGGCCGGCTGGATCGAGTACATGCGCCTTTCCGGCAAGCCGGTGGGCGATCTCTGCGCCCATGTGAAGTCTATTAATTCCCGTGGAGGAAGGATCGGAGTATCGAGTCTCGCCGCCTTTCCGGCTGTCGCGGCCGAGGAGATACACTCGGAACTGCCGGGCGTGGAGTTCGTCGAGGCGTCCTCGGTTGTATTCGATGCGCGAGAGGCCAAGAGCGAAGAGGAGCTCGAGGCGGCTCGGCGGGGGGCGAGGGTGGCCGATCTGGGCTGGAAGCGCTCCATCAAGGTTCTCCGGCCCGGACTCAGCGAACTTGAATGGCGGGCCGAGTTGGAGCGGGTCATGACCGCCGAAGGAGCGGACGGCTATTTCAATATGCTGGGGGCCGGGCGGTCCGATGGGGAGGAGGATGTCTTCCGGGGGTTTGTCGTTCCTCCGACAGAGAGGAAATTCCGGGAGGGCGATCTGGCGCTCCTCGAGATCACGCCCCGCGTCGATGGCTACTGGAATCAGGTGGTGCGCCTCGTTTCCTTCGGCGATCCCCCCGGCGCTATCCGGGAGGCCCACGACGCCTGCCTCGATGCGAAACGATGCGCGCTGGAGCAAATCAGGCCGGGCGAGACCTTTACCTCGGTGGCGGAGGCTATCGGCGGCGCGCTGGAGCGGCTTGGCTACGCCATGAAAGGGGTCGGCAGCGCCCACACCACCGGGCTCGACCTGAGCGAGTCCATCATGAACCTCGACAACAAAAGAAAAATCGAGGCCGGGCTGCTCCTCACGGTCCACCCGATGACGGCCACCGGCGATTGGCGCCAGTTGTTCGTCGGAGAGTCCTATTTTCTGCATTCCGATCGGCTGGAAATGCTGAATCATTGCAGTGAAGTGATCGCCGTTTTGAAGTAGAGATGTGACCGCCTCCGCACCTGTGGAGGCTAGGGGGTGACGTTGGCCAACGGCGCGGGTTCGAGGCGGCTCCGGGGCCGCCCCGTCGAATTTGCGGATCTTATCGAGGAATAATTTTTTTCCGTGGTCCGGCCAGGCAAGGATTGCCCGGCGCCCGGCCGCCGAGTGAGGAG
>NYYB01000155.1 GCA_002685755.1 Nitrospinota bacterium | reverse complement strand
CAAGAGCGAATGCGCCCTTCACCTTATCACCAGGGGACACCGTCTCGTTGCGGACGATGTGGTGGACATCCACCTCCACGGCCAGGAACTCGTGGGCCAGAGCACCGACCTGCTGAAACATCATCTCGAAGTCCGGGGATTGGGAATCCTGAACATCAAGGATTTGTTCGGCGTTGTGGCCATTCGCTACGAGAAAAATGTTGAAATGATCATCGAGTTGGTTCCTTGGACCGCCGACCAATCGTTCGATAGACTGGGGATCGATCTCGAGTCGAGGGAGATTCTCGGTCATGCGCTCTCCTTGGTCCGCATTCCGGTCGCCCCCGGGCGAAATGTGCCCACAATTATCGAGGTGGCCGCCCGGAACCGCCTTCTCCAGCGAATGGGATATTTTTCCGCGCATGAATTCAGCCGAAACCTCGCTACCCAGATTGCCCTGGAAAATTCCCGTCAATCCGTTGATACCTTGGGAGCGGAGAATTGATCGGACTGGTGGTGGTGGGACATGGAGATTTCCCCGTCGCGCTCCTCAAGGCCGCGGAATCCGTGCTCGCCGGAGTCACCCAGATGCGCGCTATTGGCCTTGAGCCAGGCAGGGTGCCGGGCACGCTTTCGGCGGAAATCGGCCGGGCGGTGGACGAGATCGATTCGGGCGAAGGGGTAATCATCATGACGGACATGATGGGAGGAACACCGACGAATGCCGCCCTGGCCATGTTGAACCGCAAGGGAGTCGAAGTTGTAACCGGCGTCAATCTCCCCATGTTGCTCAAGGTTCCCTTTATTAAGGGCAAAACCTCCAAGGAGGCGGCTAATTTTCTGGTTGAATACGGAAGGCGGAATCTCGCCCAGCCCAGCGAAATGCTCGAGGCGATGAAACCCGAGAAATCAGGCAAAAAGGATTAAACGTGCCCGAAAGGAATGTCACTGTAACCAACGAACTCGGTGTACACGCGCGAGCGGCGGCCGCATTTGCCCAGCTTTCCACCCGGTTTGAATGCGAGATTTTCGTCTCCTGCCGCGGCATGGAGGTGGATGGGAAGAGCATTATGGGTGTCATGATGCTCACCGCTTCCGTTGGCGCGGAATTGACCATCCGGGCCGATGGCGAGGACGCCCAGGATGCCGTCGAACAGCTGGCCGCGCTTGTCGATAACAGCTTCGAGGAGTGAAAACAGGGCCGCCGCCCGATGCTGGCGTTGCGCCTGGTCGCTTGATTCGGGGCCGAGGAGCAGGGCGGATATTTGTCATCCGCAATGGCGCAGGATGCGTCCGTGCATTTTTCTCCGGCATACGGCGAATACTGCCCGCGACAAATCGTTCGGCTAACCGCCCATAAAACAGTGTCTTGATGAAGGTCGGGCACTGACCTGTAGCTATTGGCCTTTACTGCAAAAACCATTTATATTTCGCCGGGCCAAGAGAGAAAAATCGAGGTCCCGCTCTATTAATTAACCACGGCTGTAATCGCTCGAATTTACAGTTTACGCAATCGCTGGGAGACACTTGATGGCATCGGTTGGAAGTAACGATTTTATATTCACATCGGAATCTGTATCCGAAGGACATCCGGACAAGATGGCGGACCAGATCAGTGACGCCGTTCTGGATGCCATATTCGCCCAGGACCCATATGGGAGGGTGGCTTGCGAAACACTGCTCACCACCGGAATTGTATTTATTGCCGGTGAAATCACGACAAAAGCGCAGTACGACCCTAAAACAATCGCACGGGAAACCATACGAAGGATCGGCTACGACGATGCCTCCTTTGGTTTCGATTGCGATACATGCGCCATCGTTAACGCGATTGACCGCCAGTCACCCAACATTTCCCAGGGGGTATCGGAGGGGGAGGGTCTTCACAAGGACCAGGGGGCCGGCGATCAGGGCATGATGTTCGGCTTCGCCTGCCGGGAAACCGAAGAGCTCATGCCGATGCCCATTATGCTTTCGCATAAGCTCGTCGAGCGGACGACCGCCGTCCGTCGCGATGGCACGCTTCCCTATCTCCGCCCGGACAGCAAAAGTCAGGTTTCGATTCGCTACGAGAAAAATCAGCCCGTTGCCATCGAAAATGTCGTCATTTCCGTCCAACATTCAGAAGAAGTGGACCTCGCCACTATCCGAGAGGACATCATCACCCACGTCATCGAACCGATCGTGGACGCGAAAATGATATCCAATGACACGACCTTCTTTGTTAATCCGACCGGGGTTTTCATCATCGGAGGTCCCATGGGAGACACCGGCCTCACCGGGCGCAAAATCATCGTGGACACATACGGCGGCTACAGCCGGCACGGGGGAGGGGCCTTCTCCGGCAAGGACCCGTCCAAGGTGGACCGCTCGGCCGCCTACATGGCCCGCTATGTGGCGAAAAATATCGTCGCCGCCGATCTGGCTGAGCGCTGCGAAGTGCAGCTTGCTTACGCCATTGGCGTTGCCGACCCCGTGTCGGTTCTTGTGGACGATTTTGGAACCGGCAAGGTGGAACCGAAGAAACTCTCGGCCGCCGTGCGAAATGTTTTTGGTCTCAAACCCAAGGAAATTATCGAAGGCCTCGACCTGAGGCGTCCCATCTACCAAAAGACCGCCGCCTACGGCCACTTTGGACGGGATCTCCCCGTATTCACCTGGGAACACACCGACAAGGTGGACGACTTGCATAAAGAGTTGGGAATCTAACCAACGCCCGCGAAAATGCCCCACAGGTGAGTGGATTTCGCGGCCTTACCTGTATATGGAGCTGTAATGGATTTCGATATCAAGGACAAGGATTTAGCCAGCAAGGGCGCCCTGCGGATGGAATGGGCGGAGAGGAGCATGCCCGTTCTCAACACTATACGAGAGCGTTTCGAGCGGGAAAAACCCCTCAAGGGCATTCGTATCTCGGCTTGCCTGCATGTGACAACCGAAACCGGTGTTTTGATGAAAACTTTGGTGGCCGGCGGCGCCGAGGCCAATATTTGCGCGTCGAACCCACTTTCGACACAAGACGATCTGGCGGCGACGTTAGTCGTTAATGAGAATATTCCCGTCTTCGCCATCAAGGGTGAGAACCGGGAGACCTACTACAACCACATGAGATCGGTTCTCGACACGAAACCGAATATCACCATGGACGACGGAGCCGATTTGGTTACCGAAGTGCTGACCGAGCGCAAGGAACTGATCCCCAACATTATCGGAAGCACCGAGGAGACGACGACCGGCGTCATCCGCCTAAGGGCAATGGCCAAGGATAATATCCTACAGTTTCCCGTCATCGCCGTGAACGACGCCAATACCAAACATTTCTTCGATAACCGCTACGGAACCGGACAAAGCACGCTGGACGGAATTATCCGGGCGACAAACCGTCTCCTGGCCGGCTCCGTTTTCGTCGTTTCCGGCTACGGATGGTGCGGAAAAGGACTCGCCAGCCGCGCAAAAGGCATGGGAGCGAACGTCATTGTCACCGAGGTGGACCCGCTTCCCGCCCTGGAGGCGGTCATGGACGGTTTCAGGGTGGTGCCCATGAGCGTAGCCGCCAAGATCGGAAATTTTTTCTGCACGGTGACCGGAAACAAAGGTGTCATCCGTATGGAGCACATCAACGCGATGAAGGACGGCGCCATTATTTCCAACTCGGGGCATTTCGATGTCGAAATCGACATCGAGAGTCTGGAGAAAGAAGTCAAGAACAAGCGTGAAATAAGGGATCTCGTGGATGAGTACACGATGGGCGACGGACGGCGTATCGTCGTGATCGGCGGAGGAAGGCTCGTCAACCTGGCGACGGCCGAGGGTCATCCGAGCGCCGTGATGGATATGAGTTTCGCCAACCAGGCCCTTGCCGCCGAACACTTGGTCAACGAGGCGAAAAACCTCGAGAAGAAGGTATATCCCGTTCCCCAGAGTCTCGACGACGAAATCGCCCGCCTCAAACTGCAAAGTCTGGGCGTCGATATCGACTCCCTCACTGCCGAGCAGGAGGAGTACCTGAGCAGCTGGCAGTTCGGAACCTAACCCTTTTTTCGCCCCTGCTCTAGCCGCCTAGCCGGAGGTGCCATGTTGGAATGGTCCGATGACCGCTCCGGCGTGCGGGGCGCCGGATATTCTTTCCCGGTCCTTTCGATCCTTACCCTGTTCGTGGGGTGGGGCCTCTTCGCCGCGCCCGCTGCCCTGGCGGCGGTTAGCGTGACAGCCCTCCGGCACTTCAGCACCGAGGGCTACACCCGGGTTGTTCTCCTCCTGGACCGGGAGTCCCTTAATTTTCGCTCAGGCCGCTTGAAAAATCCGCCACGCCTTTTTGTGGACATTCCCTCCGGCCGCCTCCGGCCGGGATTTCAAATGCCCTCGTTCGACAAAATCAGCATTGCCCGAAAGCTCCGCGTCGGCCGACCCGGTAAAAACCTGATGCGTCTCGTAATCGAATTGCGGGGAGGAAAAATCCGCCACAAAATTTTTACCCTTCCCGATCCCAACCGGATTGTGATCGATTTGCGGGAGATCCGGATTGCCAGAATGCGTCCGCACCCCTCACAAGCGCGTTCCGGGAAGAGACGTGCTCCTAGGGCGGCTCGCTCCCGGCCCGGCCCGGGAGGCCGGTCACCCGCCGGCGACGACCGAATTGGGCGTGCGATCCTAGGGGAAGTGGGCAGGAGCCCTGTTCCGGAAGATAAAAAACGGCGATCGCCGAATATGACGGCGCGCTTCCGGGCAGGCCTCGGCCGCATTGTTCTTGATCCGGGACATGGGGGAAGAGACCCCGGCGCCTCCGGCCTATACGGCCTTGTCGAGAAAAAAGTGGTTCTCGATATTTCCAGGCGAACGGCCGCGGCGCTTCGCAGTTTGCTCCCCGCAGGGAACACCGTTCTTTTAACGCGCAACCGGGACCGCTTCATCGAGCTTGCCGATCGGACATCGTTCGCCAACCGCCACGACGCCGACGTTTTTGTCTCAATCCATCTCAACAGCTCACCGATTCGGAGAACCAGAGGAGTGGAAACCTACCTGCTGGCCGAGGCCTCTACGCCTCGGGCAATGGAGCTGGCGGCCCGGGAGAGCGGAACCACTGTCAGCCGCCTGAGCGACTTGCAAAAAATCCTCAACGATTTGATGCTCCGATCGAAAGTGACCGAGTCGCACCAACTCGCCAGCGCAGTCCAAAAATCGTCGGTCGCCCGTCTTCGGAAGAAATATCCGGAGGTTAAGGATCTGGGCGTGAAGCGGGGCCCCTTCTATGTTCTCGTTGGCGCTAAAATGCCGAGCATCCTTATTGAAATGGCGTTTATCACCAACTCGGGGGAGGCCAGGCGATTGCGCACGAAGAAATACCGCCATGCCCTGTCCGAGGGAATCGCCAAGGGGATAACGAGGTTCGTAGGTATTTCCGTACAGCGCGCCTCCGGCGCCTCGCTTATTACCGGAAAGGCCCAGCCTTAGCGGAAGGGTAAACCCCTAGCGAAAGGGCCCGGCCTTGGGACGTAATTTCCGATAACAATCGGCTGGAATCCTGGATCAATCATGCCACTTCCCGTAATCGTCATCGTAGGACGCCCCAACGTGGGGAAATCCACCCTCTTTAATCGCCTTATCGGCCGGCGTCGGGCCATTGTAGAAGCCTCGCCGGGCGTGACCCGGGACCGCCACTATGGCCGGGGGGAGTGGGAAGGAACCCCGTTTCTCGCTGTGGACACCGGCGGCATCACCGATGCCGAGGAGGACCCCTTCAGCCCGCTGATCAACCGCCAGGCCGCCGCCGCTATCGAAGAGGGCGATGTGGTGATCTTCATGCTGGACGGCCACGAGGGGGTGACTTCGGCGGACGAAAATATTGCCGGGATGGTGCGGGTTACCGGGAAACCGGTCCTGCTCGTCGTTAACAAAACTGACGCAAACCAGGCGCGGGAGGGAGTTTGGGATTTTTTCGGGCTCGGCCTGGGCGAGCCACGCAGCATCTCGGCCGAGCATGGCGCGGGCGTAAGCGATTTGATCGATGAGGCGCTGGGAATGGGTCCCGGAGAGGAGCCCGAGCCTTCCTCCGGGGACGGGGAGATCCGTGTCGCTGTCGTCGGCCGGCCCAACGCCGGCAAATCCTCGCTAATCAACTCCCTGTTGGGCGAGGAGCGCATCCTCGTCAGCCCCGTTCCGGGGACCACCCGCGACCCGATCGACTCTCTTTGCCGCCAGGGAGAGACCCTCTATCGCTTCGTGGACACCGCCGGAATCCGGAAAAGGGGAAAAGTCGGGAACAACAAGGCCGATGTCGTGAGCATGATCCTTGCCTTCAGGAGCATCGAACGCGCCGAAGCCGTCTTGTTGGTGGTGGACGCAACCGAGGGACCGAAGGCCATCGACGCCCATATTGCCCGGCACATCGTCGATTCGGGCCGCGCCTGCGCCGTATTGCTGAACAAATGGGACCTGGTCGTAAAAGACGAGAAGAGCTTCGATGAAAACGTCCAGTTGGTTCACCGGAAACTCATTCACATCGATTTCGCGCCCGTGGTTTCAATTTCCGCGCTGAGCGGGCAGCGGACGGACAGGATTTTCGGCCTGATCGACCTGATTATCGCTTCCCACCGCCGCCGCGTCTCGACCGGAAAGCTCAATCAGGCGTTCAATCGTTGGACGAGGGAGCATCCACCCCCCTCAGGCCGGACCGGCCGCCGCCCCAATCTTCTCTATGCCACCCAGGCCTCGGTCGCCCCGCCTCAATTCGTCGTTTTCGCCTCTCGGGCAAAAAACCTGCCCGAGGCGCAATACAGCCGCTTCATCGAAAACCGTTTGCGCAAGGAATTCGATTTCGAGGGGACGGCGGTTCGCGTGAGCTTCAGGAAACGTATGTTGAAAAAAGGCAGCGGCGGCGCCAGGCGGGGAAGGGGAGAGAAACCCAAGGGCCGTCCTTTCCGGCAAAAGCGCTGACTTTTCCTGATCTAACTCCTGTCTTTCGGCGGCCGCTTTTCGCCCGGCTCTCCATCAACGAAAATATCGTCCACACGCTCGGGGTAGAAGGCCAGCAGACCTCTGATTTTCGGACATCCCGGTATCGGGTTCGGGTAGCTCCAAACGATATCCTCGAAAACCTCTCCGCCCAGCTCGGCCGACCAATACACCGCGGTCCCCTTGTAGGGGCAAACGGTAGTGCGCTCGGTTTGGGTCAATATCTCCATCCGAACATCTTCCCCGGGGAGGTAGTAGCGGGGCGGCAGGCCCGTTTCGAATAGAATATGAGGGCGGCGGCTTTCGGCAATTGTCTCTCCCGCCAGTACAACGCGGATATGGCGCGAGCTTTTCAGCACATCGACCCGCTTGTAGGGGTCCCTTGGGTGGAGGAATACCTCCTCGTCCTCTTCGTACCATGCGTCCANCCGGTTCCAGTAAAAGGCGATATATTTNGAAATCTCGGGAACGCTTTCGATGGGGTTCTNGTAGCTCCAAACCGCGTTTTCGGCCGNCCGGTCCCGGACGGTAAGCGTCCAATAGGACGCATCTCCCTTTACGGGTCAGTGGGTGCTGTTATCGGTCCGCTCCATGAGATCCATCCGGACCTCCTCGCGGGGAAAATAATAAACCGGGGTGTGCCATGCCTCGCGCATTAACAAGGCTTGTCGGCTGTCGGCGATAGTTTCACCCCCAAAGAGCACCCGCACCCTCCTGGGGCACACCTCGTTGTGGACCCAATGTTCCTCCTCCGCGCTAATTCCAGCCGGCCTAGGCGCCATTATCCGTCTCCCTTCCGCAAGTGAATTGGTTATCTTCGGGACACTCATATCCAAATAAAGGGGTATTGGGCAACCACGCTGGATCAGGTGGCCGAATTAGCCAGTTCCACGGGCGGGGAGTCATGCATTCGCCACAAAGGGCAGGGGGGGAACCTCTCCAATTTCCCATTACCTTTTCCCGCCTGCACTCAGCACCGTTCCCATTCAGAAAAAAAGCGATGAGTATCAATTGTTTATGGCATCAAAAACTTGAAGCCTAGCTTTAAGCACCCACCTCCAAATCTTTCATTATGATTGACAAAATAGGTATTCGAATGGCACGATTACTTCAGGTTTATTCTAGATATAAGGGTTTGCGATTTTTTATGACACACTGGATTTTTTCTCCACTCATAATTCGAAATTAAAGGAGTTCATTTTATGGCCGCGCTGGAGGTAGGGGCCCTTCGAAACGTGGGCTTTTTGGGCGAAGGAGGCAACGGGAAAACTTCTCTTGTCGAGGCCTGCCTTTTTACCGCAGGAAGTACGGACCGGCAGGGAAAGGTCGATCAAGGCAATACCATCCTCGACGGAGAACCCGAAGAAATAAACAGAAACTCCTCGATAACCGCCGCCGTCAGTTTCGCCGACTGGAATAAACACCATCTCAACCTTTTGGACACTCCTGGCTACTCCAATTTCATCGCCGAAACCGTAGCCTGTATCCGCGCCATGGATAATTCCGTCATCGTGCTGAATTCCCATGACGACCCCAAGGTCACGACAGAGAAGGTATTCAGCTGGGCGGGCGAGGAAAAAATTCCCCGTTTTATATTCGTCAACCACATGGACCACGAACAGGCCGATTACCTCGGCGCATTGCAAAAAGCGGAATCCCTTCTCGACACCCGGGTGGCGGCGCTCCAGTTACCCATCGGGAGCGGAGAGGATTTCCGCGGGGTAGTGGACCTGGTCTTGGGAAAGGCGTTCACCTACAAGACGGACGAGAGCGGCAAGGGCAGCGAGGAAGATATCCCCGCCGAGCTTGCCGACACCTATGAGGAAATGCGGGGAAAACTAATCGAATTCGCCGCCGAGGCCGACGAGGCGCTCTTGGAGAAATATCTCGAAGGAGAAGAATTGACATCCGATGAATTCGTCGGTGGATTAAAGCAGGGAATCTTGGAAGGTTCCTTTCTTCCCGCCCTTTGCGGATGCGGGGTGAAAAATATTGGGACCGACGCCCTTCTCGATGCCCTGGTTAAATACGGCGCCTCTCCGGACGTCAGGTCCTTTGTCTCGGCAAGCGCGGGCGAGGACAATGAGATTGCCGTAGAAGCGGACCCTGATGCACCGTTCAGGGCATTGGTGTTCAAGACCGTTGTGGATTCATTCGCCGGAAAATTGAATATATTCAGGGTGATGTCCGGTTCGATATCCGCCGACTCTTCGGTCCTGAACCCCAACAAAGACGAAAAGGAGCGGTTGGGGGCACTCGTATATATTCAGGGAAAAAATCAACAACCCGTTTCCGGCAATCTTGTACCGGGCGATATCGCGGCGGTGGCTAAACTCAAGGTCACCGAAACCGGCGACACCCTTTGCGACGAAAAAGTCAGCGAAAAGTTCAATTCCATCCAGTACCCGACCCCGGTGATTTCATATGCCATCGCTCCCAAGAGCAAAGGAGACGAGGAAAAGCTCAGCACCGCCCTGAAGCGAATGCAGGATGAAGACCCCGTTTTGACCACCGGCAGGGATACCCAAACCAACGAGTTGCTTCTTTCGGGCCTGGGCGTACTCCACATCGAGGTCGCCATCGATCGCATCAAGCGAAAATACAATGTCGAAGTTGAAATGCGAACTCCTCGCGTTCCCTACAGGGAGACCATCAAGGGCAAAACCAAGGTTCAGGGGCGCTATAAGAAGCAAACCGGCGGGAAGGGACAGTTTGGCGATACGTGGCTCGAGATTGAACCGCTTTCCAGGGGCGACGGTTTTGAATTTATCGATAAAATCGTCGGCGGGGTGATTCCCAAGACCTACATACCGGCCGTCAAGAAGGGGATTGTCGAGGCAATGGAAACCGGCGCCCTCGCGGGCTATCCGGTTACCGACCTCAAGGTGACGCTGTTCGACGGAAGCTATCACAATGTCGATAGCTCTGAGATGGCGTTTAAAATTGCCGGTTCGATGGGTTTTAAAAAAGGTGTGGCGGGTTGTAAGCCCACTTTGCTCGAGCCCATCATGAACATGGAAATTACCGTTTCCGACGATTACATGGGGGACATTATCGGTGACATGAATTCAAGACGCGGGCGGGTCATGGGAATGGACCCCGCTCCGGGCGGCAAACAGACCATCCGGGCGCAGGTGCCAATGTCGGAGGTGCTTAATTACGCTCCCTCGCTCCGCTCTATGACCCAGGACCGCGGTGATTTCTCGATGGAGTTTTCCCACTACGAAGAAGTTCCGGGGCAGGTGGCCGAAAAGGTGATTTCGGAGGCTGTCGCCGCCAAGGAAGAGGAATAATCTCCGCCTGAAGGGAAGCTCGATATGGCTGCAAAAGGAGTTAATCTACTCGACGACGACGACGATTCAGAAGATGCGTCACTGAGTGATTTCGACGATGACCTCGACAGTGAACTAGGCTCATCCTCCGGCTCCTCGGGCGGAAAAAGTGGAGGAGGCCTCATCCGGAAGATTGTCATTGCGCTTGTCGTCCTCGTTGTCCTCGGAGGCGGCTCCTGGGCAGGATACCAATTTTGGTGGGTTCCAAGACAAATTCAGGCTCAAAAGAAGATTGAGGCCCAAAAACGGCTCGAGGAGCTGAAAAAACAACGCCGCGAACAAGCCAAAACGGAAAGGGCGCGCCGGAAAAAAGAGCTCGCTCTTCTCCAGAAAATGCAGGCCGACAAAAAAGAGGAAGTAAAGCAAAGCGCGCAGCAGGAACCCGAAATAAAAGAACCTGAACCCCCGAAAGCCGTGGCGGCCGTTGAGATAAGGAAGCCGGAAAAGGCGAAAAAAGAGCCGGCGTCGCTGCCTAAAACCCGCTCGAAAGCCGTGAAGAAGCCTGCCGTGGTGGCCATTCCCGAGAAAAAAGTCGAGGCGCCCGAACCGCGCCGGGAGCCCACGCCTCGCCGAATGGCGAGAGCTTCTTCTGTGCCTAAACCCAAGGCGGCGGTTACGCGAAAGAAGAGGCCCCTCGTCAAGTCAATAATCGCCCGCGCCCCGAAACGCTTGGCCAAGGTGACTCCTGGAAGCTATTTCAGTATTCAGGTGGCCACCTGCAGGACGGATAAATGCATCAAATCGTTTGTGCGCAACCTTCGGGCGAAAGGATTTAAACCGTTCGTAAGCGGAGGCAGCTGGGTTTCGCCTTTGGCGCAAACCGAAGTTCTACTTGGTGATTTCGCAAGCAAATCCGCGGCCGCGACCATGGCATCGAAGGCTAGGGGAAAGAGGGTCCGGACCACGGTATATAAGAGTGGATCGAAATGGGTGGTGTCGGCCGGAAGGTTCACCGACCTCGAGGATGCCGCTCAACGCCTGGATCAGGTGGAGGATTCTGGTTTTGTGGGCCGGCTCTCCGCGAGCAGGGCGGTTGCGAAAAAATCCAACCTTCGAACGGTTCGAATTGGAAGAATGGCAAAAAGGCAAGATGCCGTCGCGATGTTGGCGCGCATCAACCGGTCAGGATTTTCCGGATCCTACGTCGTCCGGCGGAAATAGATCGGCACAGGAGGAAGTGGGGTGGCTGAAGAAGCGAACAGCATGACGCGCCCAGAAATCCCCGACAAGCTTTTCTTCAAAATCGGCGAAGTTGCGCAGCTGACAGGTACAAAACCCCATGTTCTGAGATATTGGGAGAGCGAATTTAAAATGCTCCGCCCGGCGAAGGGGGAATCCGGCCAACGGATATACCGCCGGAAGGATGTTGAACTGATCTTCTCGATCAAACAGTTGCTCTACGAGGAAAACTTCACCATCGCCGGAGCGAAGAAACAACTCCAGAAGAAACGCTCCCAGCGCGCGGAAACCGCCCGCACCGCCGCGCCGCCGCGCCCCCCCGAAGAAGAGACCCCTCAACCGGGTCTTTTCCGAAGTCAAAGCAATTCCGATATCGAGCAGGTCCGCAAAGAGTTGACTCAGCTCCTCGATTTCCTGAAATAAAGGGCTCTGGTCCCGCTCAATCAAGCGGATATGCCGGATTTCATGCCCGGGCGGCCACATTGAGCTGCCGTCCTCGCCTCGGTCCCGCAATTCCCACGGCGCTTTGACCTCGGGGGCGGAATTTGGGTAAAAGAGGGACCGCACAACCGGAGTTCCCGCCGCCAGGACACGATAATTCGCCGGGGCGCGGAGCGAAAAAAATCACCACCAGATAACTCTAAGGACTCTTCCAGATGGCGCGTTCGTTTCGAAAGGAAATTAAGGAGCCCGACTCCTTTCAACTTTTTGCCGAAAAGGCAGTGGATTGGTATCAGAGCAACGCCAGGGCCGTACTGGGGAGCGCAGTGGCCGTGGTGGTCGTCGTGNGCGCAATCGTGGGCTACATCNTCTGGTCCGCCCAGGTCCGGGAGCGGGCGGGAATCGCCCTGNCAATCGCCGAGACNGCCTCGAAGAACCCGCTCAGCCCNGAGACCGAAAACGCGNTGAGATTGGCGGCGGACGGCTACCCGGGGACAAAACCCGGGATTATCGCCAGGCTTCGTCTGGCGGCGCTCCTGGCCGAGCGAGGAGATACCGCCCCCGCCGAAAAGGAGTACCGCCGGCTTCTCGAAGAGGAGAAATCCCTCACCGAGACCGACCGCGAGATTGCCCGGCGCGGCCTCGCGGGCAGCTTGGGCCTACAGGGGAAATGCGCCGACGCCGTCCCGATCTGGCGGGACATTCTCGCCAAGGGAAGCATTCTGGCGGCGGAGGGCCTCTATCTCTCCATCGGGGGATGTCTCGAGGAGACTGGCCGCTACGGGGAAGCCCTCAAGGCCTACGAGGAGCTCATCCAGAAGCACCCGTCGAGCCCGTACATCACGTCCCGCCTGAGGGCCCAGATGGCGCGCCTCGGTGGCGGGAAATAGACGCTAGCGCTTCTCGGGCCGGTGCCGGGTCGATACCCGGTAATATCCATGCAATACCCCTAACGACACGATAATATACGTTATGTCAAATAATACGTATCCCAAGACGGGCCCGTAAATACGGCCGATTCGCCAACCTCGGATACCCTCCCGGCTAGCTCGCCCCATGCCCGAATCATTCACCCGGCATTCGGCAACCCATGGCGGAAAACCACTCCCCCGGTTGCGGGCCATCGCACCCACCGAACGAGTATTAATCCCCCCACTATTTCTCCGGATAGAAATCCCCCGTATGTGACCTAGACCGTAAACATCGGAATGCAGATCTCCCGCATGGAAATTCGTCTGGCTTTAAACCACAGACCTAAACACCGGGATGAGTCTCAACCGCCGAGGAACTCTCTTGGGCGCTCTAGTGAATTTCCGGTTTTCAGCCCCCGCTTGAATATTGATATTCCAGTAATTGCCTCCACAGATGGCCTCTCATGGCCCATCCGCGCCGCTCCAGCGGCTTTGGGCCTCATTTATCGGCATTATTGGATATTGAAATGCGGGGATTTCCACCCGGGGGATTTCCGCTCTGGGGATTTCCCATCAACTCCGGCTCGCGGACCAGCTTGCGGCCAGCCCGCGGACCCAGAAATCCCCCGAATTCACACACCGGCTTTGGCCGCCCCGATCATGGCTGATCTGTATGGCTGTCCCGGCCTCTAGTTTGGCCTGGCCGCGGTTTTGTTCTCCGCGCCCCTTGACCTCGAAACTACTTTATAGGCACTATTTTCACAGCTTGTAATTCAAATGGCTACGGCGAGTTCTTTATGTAGATTCGAGTTTTCGGCAGGGCTTGCCAAATACTCGCCCCTGGTGCTTTGAGAGCCGCGCTACCCGTCCGGGACGGGACAGCCTCCCGGCTGGTGCAAACCCCGGTCCGGGACGGACCCCAAGCCGGCCAGGACAGCCTCCGGGCACTGAAACAGTCTACCGGCCAGGCCCCCCGTCCAGGACTGACCCCGTGCGGAAGTACCTAGCCGTACATCTTCGCCGCCCGCTTGATGTCCGGCGCCGCCTTCTCGAGGTCGGCCGGAATCATCGCCGGCACGATATCTACATTCGCCTCAAAAGCGTGGAACCAGGGCTCGGCCACCCTCGGAATCTCCGCCGCATCGTCGATATGGAAGATAATCAGACCCGCCCGCTCCCCGTTCGCGGTCGTGAAATACGCCGCCTCGGGCTCCAATTGCTCCAAAATCTGCCCGATCGTCTTTCCGAGCGATCCGTCCGCCGACATCTCGTTGGCGATCTCGACCGGCAACTCCACCTTCATCAAAAAACGCATGAGACTCCTCCTTCTTGGCCCTGTGGGCCTTTTGGCCACCTGGCCGCGATTGGGTTGATTCGTAGGACTTTAAGGGCGGATGCGGGATTTTAGCATATGGGAGCGCCTCCGGGCAGGCGCAGGAGCCACGATCCATTACTCCCAATTCCCCAGCCCTAAAGCTACAAAACGCCCTACTCCAACCCAAGAAAAGCTGGATGGATTATATAAACAGAAAATATGCCGAACGGCAGGAAAACCCTTATCCCTGATATTCCGGGCAACCGTGGAATCGTTCCATGACCAGTATTCAGGAGAGCAGACCAGTGGAAGATCAATCCTTCGCCGGTATCCTCCGAATTCCGATCAATTGGCTCAACAGGCCCAGCCCGAGGAAAAGAATTCCAAGGCCGTCCGTTTGAATTCCGGGGAAAATGAGGAGCAGGCCGCCCGAGACGAAGGCGAGGGTTTCGTGGATTTTGGTCTCGCGCAGGAAATACCTCTCCATTCCGGCCGCCAGGCCGGTTGCGCCCAAAAACGCGGTGAACGCGGATACGACAACATTTCTCCAAGAACCCATCAGCAACAGTGCCGGGCTGTAAACGAACATGTAGGGGACGACATACGCCACGATACCCAGCCGGAAAGCCGTCAATCCGGTCCTCAACATGTTCGAGTCTGCGATGCTCGCCGCCGCGTAGGCGGCCAACGCTACGGGCGGGGTGATCACCGAAATAAGCGCAAAATAAAGTGCGAACAGATGAGCGCTCATCATGGAGACGCCCAACTTAACCAGCGTCGGTACGGCGAGGGCGGCCACGATCATATAAGCAGGAACCGAGGGAATGCCCATCCCGAGAATGAGGCAGGCGATCATGGTCAAGAAAAGAGGGATCAGCAGGGTACCTTCCCCGAGCGAGATGATGATGCCGGTCACCCTGAGGCCGACGCCCGTCATGGACACTACGCCGACGATAATTCCGGCGGATGCCGTCGCCGCCGCGATGATCAGCGAATCCCTGGCTCCTTTTTCCAGCGTTTGAAGAAGTTTCTTTGGGCCCATCCGGGTTTCTTTTTTCAGGGCGCCCACGGCCATCGTAGCCAGTATGGCGAAGAACGCCGCCCTAAAAGGCGTATACCCCTGAAAAATAATGTAGACCAAGAAAATCAGGGGGAGCAGAAGGTATGAATTTTTCAAAGTGCCCACCCTGTCCGGGATTTCCTCCTCGGGCAGACCTCTAAGGCCTTTTTTGCACGCCTCGAAATGAATCATCATTATCAAGGCAAAAAAGAACAGTATCGCCGGCAGGGCGGCGGATTTCGCGATTACCATATACGGGATCCCCGTGACATCCGCCATCACGAACGCCACGGTCCCCATGACGGGAGGCATCAGATGGCCGCCCGTGGAAGCGACGGCCTCCACCGCCCCGGCGAACTGAGATTTATAGCCCAGCCGCTTCATCATCGGTATGGTCAGCGTCCCCGTTCCGTAAACGTTGGCGATCACCGCGCCCGATATGGTGCCGAAGAGTGCGCTCGCCATGACGGCCACCTTCGCGGGGCCGCCCCGGCTTCGGCCGGCGACCAGCATCGCCAAGTCGATGAAGAAACCGCTTATCCCCGTATTAAACAAGAATGCGCCGAAAAGGATGAACAGGAAGGCATATGTGGCGGAGACGCCGAGCGGGATTCCGAAAATTCCCTGCAAACCCAGATAGGTGAAACTGATGATGTCTTCGAAGGACCAGCCGCCATGACCGAATTCCCCGGGAAAATAGGGCCCAGCATACACATAAAAAATGCCGAAAATGACGATCACAACCAAAGGAATTCCAACGGTCCTTCTCGTTGCCTCCAATATCAAGAGAATCAACCCCACCCCCATGACCAATTCCAACTTGCTCAAGGGGTCGGCGAAGGTTTCCCTCACCGAGACATCCTCGTAATTCACGACGACATACGACACCACAACAAGGGAGAGCAGTGACAACGCGATATCGATGCACCACATCCAACCCTTCTGCTTCTGGCCCCCCAGGGGATACACCAGAAAAACCAGGACAAGCGCGAAGGTCAGATGAATCGAACGGTGAAGCAATACGGGAAGGATGCCGAACGCGACCGTATAAAGGTGGTAAAGGGACATCGAGACCGCGATTATCGAGATGAGGGGTTTCAGGCTGAGGCCCTGCGGCTTATCCATTTCTCCCCTTCAGAGAAAATTTTCTGTGCGGCGGCGGATGCACCCGCCGTTCCAATAACCGCAGACCGCCAGCCAGAGACGCAAACCAGCGGGAGCGCGGACAGAGCCCCCGAAGGGCCCGGCGGCCCCAGGGAGAGGAAGAGCCTCATGGCGGCCCCTCTCTCCCTGGAAACGGTCTCGTATCAAGCCGGATGGCCGATCCGAGCGACAAAGAGTCCCGGCGCCTTGTGAACGAAACTTTCGTCCTCGTTTCTATTTCAGCATGCCTTTTTCCTTGTAAAATTTAACGGCGCCCGGATGGATTTCCCCCACCAGACCGGTCGCCATCTTCTTCGCAACGTATCCCTTAAAGGCAACGTGTACGTTCCGAACGTCGTCGGCGTTGTTGTACATTGACTTCACGAAATTATATGCGAGCTTGTCGCTCATATCCTTGTGAGCGAAGAAATAGTACGTGGTCCCGATCGTGGGCATGTCGTAGGGCGTGATCCCGTAAAGGCCCTTCGGGAGAATGACCCTCAAGTACTTGTACTTTTTCATCATCTTTTGAATGGTTTCTTCCTTCAGCGGGAGCATGCGCATCTTCCGGGCCTTTGCCGCCTCCGCATGGAAAGCGGAAGGCAGGCTGGTGGCGCCCAGAAGCGCGTTGGCGTGGCCGTCACGCACCATGGAGACGCAATCCGTCCATTGGCTGAAGTTGACCCGTCCGCCCCACTTCTTGATGTCGGCGTACGTGATCCCGTATTCCGCGAGGGTCCTCCGGGCGTCTACCTCGGGGGGACCGGACTTGAGAAAGGTGCACACTTTCAAGGGAAATTTCTTCGCCTTTATCTGATCGATGGAAGTTAGGCCCGTGTCTTCTGTGACCATGAAATACGTGGCGCCATGGCCCTGGACATCGGCGAGGACTCGAAGGCCGGAATATTTCTTTTTGTAGGGCTTCTTCCCCAAAATCGCGTTTTTGTACAGACCCATCACCGTGAAGGCGATATCGACCTTTTTCAAGCTGACAAGCTTGGGATTCGCCTTCCCGCCGCCCGCGACGACGTTGGCCCTGACGCCGGGCATCGCTTCTTCCAACCGCTTGGCCAGGACGGCGAGGAGCATGTAAATGGATTGCCCCATGGCCCCGGCGCTCAATTTAATCGATTTTGAAGCGCCGTCGGCTCCCGTCGGGAAACTGCCAAGCGACGCGAGCGAAATCAATAGGACAGACGCGGCGACGGCGATCAAAACGCGGAGTTTGCTTTTCATTTTAAATCCCCCCTCTCTTGGTTCAACCATGTTCGGGGAAAATGTCGATTTTCCTCCCTAGGAAAAAACCCGCGGCTCCTCTGACTTGCGAACAGCGTCAACCTACCCTTTCATTCCGGGCACCGTGCCCCAAAAGGGTTTTTTCGAAATGATGTGGGACGCTCTTGTATATCCGGATTATGCGGGAACGCTCTCGTTCTA
>NYYB01000018.1 GCA_002685755.1 Nitrospinota bacterium | reverse complement strand
AAGATTGGAGTCGCCGAGTTCTTTATCGACGATGTGACCAAAACCAGTCTGAAGAAATTTTTGAACGGAGAGAAAGCCACGCGGCTCAGGGAAGAGGAGGCGGCGGTCAGCCGCCTCCAAAAATCTTCGTGGTCCCCCCGGCTCTATCACTACTGGTTCAACTACCGGAAAATCCGCCGGGCCGCGAAAGAGCACCTGCGCCGGAATCCATACCCGGATTTCGAGTCCGAGCGAAAAGCGCTCCGTCGGGATTTCGATAATAACAAGGAGGACGTCGCCGGCCTCGAGGGGATCGTCGCCGAATGGAGGCGGGCCCGCGAGAAAATCGGTGTCCCCATCGTCATGACCTATGTCCCGGCCGGCGGGTCGCTGGGCTCTCCCCGCCACCAGGGCGAGTTCCGGGCGTTTCGGCGCATCACCCGGGCCCGGGGATTTCCGTTTCTCGATGTCGTCGGCCTGTTCGAGAAACATCCCGCGCCCCGGAGCCTCTATCTCCACCCCCGGGACGGGCACATGAGCGCCGAGGGTCACAGGGTGGTGGGCGAAGCCCTGGCGAAGCTTATTCTCAAGGGCGGCTGGCTGAAGAAATAATGGTGTCGGGGCTCCCTGGCGGGAGCCACCGATAAGGAAGCCTCCGAACTTTAAGCCTCAAAGGTTCCCCAGCGAGCGTCTGCGGCCCCGCTCTTTTTTCGGCAGTTTTCTCGGATTCCCCTTCTTTTTCGTCGAGACCCGGCCCGGGCGATCCTCTGATTCCTCTTCCTCGGGCTCTCCGCCCTCCATCGTCATGAGGAGGCGGCCGGTGAACTCGCCCGAGCGCACGACGGTGGCGCCCAGCGCCCGGGCCGACTCGCCGAGGGCGCGGTCCGAGGTGACCAGCGTCGCGCCCCGCATTTTCTTTTCGAGCATTCTCAGGATCAGGTCGTCGGCGATCTCGTTACGCGAGAAACGCACATTGACGCCGTGAACGCGGCCGGCGTGCTCCCGGCCGGACCGGTCCCGGCCGGTGTGGCGCTTCCCGTCGAAGATCACAGTGATGTCGAGCGAAGCCGGGGAGGCGCGCCTGTACTCGCCGAGGAGGGCGAGGAACGCCTCCCGGCCCTCCTCGAGGTCTTTTCGGAGGATTCGCCCCAGCTCCGGGATGGCGGGGATGACGTTGTATCCGTCGATGAGGAGTTTAATAGGGGCCACCTTCCGGGGGGTCTCGGTTAACTGGATGAATTTATTATATCCAATTGAAAATAAGTGGATTGAAGGGATAGGTCAAGCCCCCGGGAGGGCTGGGATTTGTAGGATATTCAGGGGATTTAGGTGAGAATTCTAGTAACGATGTGAGAACGGCATGGGCCAGAGGCCCGGAGTGGGCCGTTAAAGGGTGGTGTCCTAAATAAAATTAATTCGTTTCGGGTCATGTCTAAGGTTCGGAGGAAAGTGATGATTTGATAGGATAATCCCGATTTTTTTGCCGCGACCTCGCGCGAGGCCCGGCGCGGCATCCCCGAACCTCCCGATACGGAGACATCCATGACCAGCGACGGCATATTCGAAAAAGGAATGGCGAACCGGACCAAGGTTTTCGGAGCCATGGGCGAGGACAGGCGCAAGCGGTACGAGGACGCCTGCCCGGATTTCGCCCGCTTCATGATGGAAAGCGTCTACGGCGAACTCTACGAGCGGAAGGGGATTTCCGATCAGAACCGCGAGAGGGTCATCCTCGCCATCTTGTGCACCCTCGGGCGGGACCGCGAATTCGAACACCACGCCCATGCCGCGCTCAACCTGGGCATGCCCCGGGAGGACATCGAGGAAATCATCATGGTCTGCGCCTACTACGCCGGCGGGCCGAACGCCCTCGGGGCGACCAAGGCCATGATCAACGTGATTCAGGAGCGGTAATCCTGGGGGTGCTCTACGGTCAGGGGGAGAGGTCCCAGTTTTCCTTCATCTCGGCCCCGCTGGCCGCCAATACGCAGTGGACCGGGCAGCGCCGCCGCCGGTCGGTCTTGATCCGCTCGAGCTGCTCTGGGGTGGCGCCGGTGCCGATCTTGATATCGACCTCTACTTCGGTGTAGCGGGGGTGATAGCCCTCCATCCCGGCGATCCCGCGCGGGCTGTAGGTCCCCCGGGCGTCCACCTCGAGCGAGTGGATGGCGACCTCCATACCCTGCGTGATGCGGTAGAGGAGCATGGCGGTGGCCCCGGCGTAGGCGCACATCATCATTTCGGTGGGGGCGGGGCCCTTGGGCTCTCCTCCCGCGTAGGCGGGCGAGTCGATATGGACGGTCTGCCCGGAGGGGGTTGTGATCCGCGAGCACTCCGCGCCCCCCCAATCGGCGTGGGCTTTCGCGATGTTGACCTCGGGTAGCTCTTTTTTCGCCATGTCCGGCCTCGTTTACNTAGAAAGGAAAGATGAATAGCTCGCTAATAAAATCCTGCTATTAGTAGCCCGCTAAAACNGGTTGAAAAGGATTTTCATGAACGCTTCGGCCTTGGCGGCGTCGCCNTCGATCTTCAGCGCGCCGGCGCTTCGCCTGGCCCCGATGCCGGCGGCGGGGCCGATGCCGGAGCGGCCCGAAGCGAGGAGGATCATGTCGCTGGCCAGGGCCGATATTGTAGCGGCGGAGGCTATCCTCCCGGCGGAGCCGGCGGACCGGTGAGCCGCCTTTTGGTCCCGGATTTCGACCTCCTAGGCGTGGGCCGGGCCGGTGGTTTCGAGCCGCAGGACGCCCTCGAGGGCGGGGTCGGGGCTCTGGTTGTAGAAAAACGGGAGCCGCTCCTTGAGAATGTCGAGGCCGTGATCGAGTCCCTCGGGGATGATGGAGGACTCCGGCTCGTTCCGGATGTCCCACCCGTGGAGAATGAGTTCGTAGAATCGCTGGGGCGGAAAAAACCGGATCGGAGTGGGGCACCGGGGGTGCCAGGCGTTTTTGTTCAGGTCCGCTTCGGGGACGGCGGCGAGCTCCTCCATCCGGGTGGCGCGGATCGCCCTGAATTCGGGAACGTCCTTCGCGCCGAAGGGCGGCGAGAGGATTCCCTCCCCTCCGGTCCGGACCACGTGGGCGTAAAAAACGGCTCCCAGGGTCATGTGGCCGATGACGTGGGCGGCCGTCCAGCCCGGGCAGTAGCTGGGCCGCTTCCAGTCGGAATCGCCGAAGGCGCGCAGGTCCGAGATGAGGAGCCGGTTGTGGTGCTCTACGAAGGGAATCGAGGGAATCAGGGAGGTGCCGCCGGTCATGAGTCCACCATTTGAACGGCCCGCTCGAGGGCGCGTTTTGTCCACACCCGGGTCAGGTGGCTCCTGAATTCCGCCGATCCGTAAAGGTCTTCGATTGGCTCGATGTCGTCGGTGACGCGGTTCGCGGCAGCCTCGATATTTTCGGCGGAGGGCGGCTGGCCCGAGAGGGCGCTCTCGACTTCAACCGCCCGGTAGGGCGATGCGGAGACGCCGGTGACGCCGACGCTGGCGAATTCGACCTCGCCGCCGGCTCCGAGCACGATGGCGGCCGCCACCCCGCAAACGGCGAAACCGCTCGCCTGCTGGGCCGTCTTGCAGTAGGCCCCGCCGATTTTCCTCCGGGGCGCCGGAACGATGATGGAGGTGAGAATTTCGGTCTCCTCCATCGCGGTGTCGAAGGGTCCCTCGAAGAAATTCTCGGCGCGGCAGGAGCGCGCCCCCTCCGGCCCGGTGACAACGAATTCGGCGTCGAGGGCGATCAGCACGGCCGGGTAATCGGCCGAGGGGTCGGCGTGGGCGAGGCTGCCGCCGATCGTTCCGCGGTTTCTCACCTGGACGTCCCCGATCTGTGAGGCGGCCTCGGCCAGAATCGGGCAGAGCTCGGCCACCTCCGGGGCGCTCTTGATCTCGTGGTGGGTCGTCATCCCGCCGATGAGGAGGGCCTCCTCCTCCCGGCCGATTCCCTTGAGGCCGGGAATCCGGCTGATGTCGATGAGGATTCCGGGCTGGGCGAGCCGGGCCTTGAGGATGGGAAGGAGGCTGTGCCCTCCGGCGAGAAGGACCGCCTCCTCTCTGTTTTCCTGAAGAAGCTGGATCGCCTCCTTGAGGGTTTCGGGCCGCAGGTACTCGAACGCGCCGGGAATCATCCCTGTGGCCCCTTTCCGGCGGCCGCGCGCCAGATGCGCTCGGGCCGCACGGGCATGTCCAGATGCCGGATCCCGAAGGGGGAGAGCGCGTCCACGACGGCGTTCACCACGGCGGGCGTTGAGCCGATGGTGCCGGCCTCGCCGACACCCTTGGCGCCGAGCGGGTTCACGTCGGTCGGGGTGGTGGTCTGTTCAAGTTCGAACCTCGGGAAGATGTCCGCCTTGGGCAGGGCGTAGTGCATCATCGAGCCGTTGATGGGCTGGCCACCGGTGTCGTAGAGCACTTCCTCCACGAGCGCCTGGCCGGCGCCCTGGGCGATTCCGCCGTGAATCTGGCCCGCGACCAGGAGCGGGTTGATCTGGTTGCCCACATCGTCCACGGCCACGTAGCGCAGAATCTTCACATCGCCGGTGGCGGGGTCCACCTCGGCCAGGACGACATGGGCGCCGAAAGGGAAGGTGAAGTTGGGCGGCTCGAAGAAGTGGGTCTCCTCAAGGCCGGGTTCGGTCCCCGGCGGAAGTTCGATCGCCGAGTAGGCCATCCCCGAGATTTCGGCGAAATCCGCCGATTTTTCGGGGGCGCTTCTTACATAGATTTTTCCGCCGGCGAATTCGATGTCCGAGGTGTCGGCCTCGAGTTTCATCGCCGCGTAGCGGGCCATCTTATCTTTCACCTTGTCGCGGGCGATGACGACGGCCGCGCCGCCGACCACCGTTCCGCGGCTGCCGAAGGTGCCCACCCCGAAGGGGACGGTGTCGGTGTCCCCGTGGATGACCTCGATGTTGTCCACATCGACCCCCAGCCCGTCGGCGACGATCTGGGCGAAGGAGGTTTTCTGGCCCTGGCCGTGGGGGGAGGCGCCCGAGAAGACGGTCACCTTGCCGCCCGGCTCAACGCGCACCCGCGCGCTCTCCCAGCCCTGGCCGCCGAGGGCGGCCGAGGGGCCCATCCCGCAGACTTCAACGTAGGTGGAGAGCCCGATGCCGAGGTAGCGGCCCTCCTTGTGGGCTTCTTCCTGTTCGCGGCGCATATCGGCGTAGCCGGCGTTCTCGAGTGCTCTCTCGAGCGTCCCGCTGTAGTCGCCGCTGTCGTAGGAGAGCCCGGCCGCCGTGGCGAAGGGAAACTCCGATTTCGCCGGGAAGTTTTTCCGTCGGAGTTCGGCCGGGTCCATTCCGATCTCGGCGGCGGCGATATCCATCATGCGCTCGAGGACGTAGGTGGCCTCGGGCCGTCCGGCCCCGCGGTAGGCGTCGGTGGCGATCTTGTTGGTGAAAACGCCGGTCACCTTCATCTCGACGTTCGGGAGCTTGTAGGGGCCCGGAATCATGAGGCCGGTGAGGGTGAAGATGGCCACCGTCAGGTATTGATAGTAGGCCCCGCAGTCGGCCAGGATGGTGTAGCGCAGGGCGGTGAGGGTGCCGTCCTTCATGAGGCCCATCTCGACCTCGCCCATCTGCCCGCGCCCGTGGATGGTGGCGAGGAAATTCTCCGAGCGCGACTCGATCCACTTCACGGGCCGGCCCAGGTCGCGCGAGATATAGGCGGCGAGCGCCTCATCGCGGTAGACGTTGAGCTTGCTGCCGAAGCCGCCCCCGACCTCGGGGGTGATGATGCGTACGCGGTTCTCGGCCATTCCGATCTGCTCGGCGAGGTGAGTCCTGAGCTTGTGAGGGACCTGGGTGGACGACCAGAGGGTGAGCTTGTCCTCGCCGGCGTCGTAGCTGGCCAGAACGCCCCTCGGTTCTAGGGCGAGGGGAACGACCCGGCCGTTCACGATCTTCTGCTTGACGACGATGTCGGCCTCGGCGAGACCTTTTTCGACGTCCCCGCCCGCGAGTTCCCAGTTGAAGGCGACGTTGTCCTCGTATTCCTCATGCACCTTGGGGGCCCCCGGTGCGAGGGCCTTTTCGAGGTCCACCACCGCCTCCTTGGGATCGAAATCGACCTCGACGAGGGCGGCCGCGTCGGCCGCTCCGTAGCGGGTCTCCGAGACGATGGCCGCGACGGGCTCGCCCGCGAATTTTACTTCCTTATCCGCCAGGACGGGCTGGACGGGGACCTTGGCGTCCGGCACGAGGCCGGCCACCGGGACGGGACCGACGCCCTCGAGATCGGCGGCGGTATAGACGGCCACCACGCCCGGCAGATCGCGCAGGGCGTCGATATCGACGCTCCGGACGCCAGCCCGGCCGAAGGGGCTTCGTACGACCGCCACGTGGAGCGTTCCGGGAAGCTCGATGTCGTCCACGTAGCGNGCGAGGCCCCGGAGGAGCTTGGGGTCCTCCCGCCGCTTGATGGGAGAGCCGATGAATTTTGGGGCTTCCGGCGCTTTGGCCATTTTTCATTGCCTCGGTCTGTTCCGGACGGTGCGCGGCACGGAGGTGCGCTACGTCCCTATTTTTTCACTTCCCCGGCGGCCGCCTGAATCGCGTCCACGATGTGCTGATATCCCGTGCACCGGCAGATGTTGCCATCGATGCCGCGGCGAATTTCCTCCTCGGAGGGGTCGGGGTTCCGCTCGAGCAGTTGATAGGCGGTGAGGATCATCCCCGATGTGCAGAAGCCGCACTGCAGTCCGTGTTTTTCCCAGAACTGTTCCTGGATGGGATGGAGTTTCCCTTCCTCGGCGAGGCCTTCGATGGTCGTCACCTCGCAGCCGTTGGCCTGGACGGCGAGGACGGTGCAGCTCTTCACGGCCTGGCCGTCCAGGAGCACGGTGCAAGCGCCGCAGACCGAGGTTTCGCAGGCCACGTGCGCGCCGGTCAGCCTGGCGTGATCGCGCAGCAGGTGGACCAGCAGGGTCCTCGGCTCGACCTCGAAGGATTGCATTTCGCCGTTGATGCTCAGTGAAATTTTCACTCGCTGTCTCCCGGAAAGCGGCGGCCCTGACCGAAGGGAAAAACCTCACCACCGCCCCGAATTCCCCTGCGGCACAGTAGGCGGCCAGTCCGCTTTCTTTAATATATCTGATAGGGGAAGTATCGGAAGGAAGGGTGGGAGATGTCAAGACAAAAGGGTGAGCCGGCGGCCGGGGAGCCGAAATCCCCGTGCGGATCGCCCCCGGCGCGGATAGGGTGTAATATGGATTCGCCGAGATACATTTCGTTTTCTGCAGAATTTAAGATGCCCTATTCCGGTCAGGCCACGCCCGAGGTTTTTCCGGGCTTGGGCGCAGGCGTCGCTCAGTCAATTCATGAAAATGTTTCGCGAGGCGTGTCGATTGAAAGTGTGAAGGATTTTCTAGTTTTCTCAACGAACTGATAGAAAGGGGNAATCATCAATGTCCAGACCTTATTACAATCCGAATCCGGTCAGGGGCGGGGGGCCGGAGGCTTATATCGGCGTCGATCATCCGCTCACCGAGCCCTGGCCCGAGGAGAGCCGCAACGTCCGGCTGGTCGCCCACTCCGACCTGAACGGGTGGGGCGACGCGTTTCAGATCCAGGTGGGCGGCGGGCTCTGCTATGTGGCGGCCTCCGGGGTGAACGGCCACGACGGCATGACGATTCTCGACGTGAAGGACCCGGCGAATCCGAAGATCCTTAACCAGATAGTGGACAGCCCCGCCGCCCGTACGCACAAGGTGCTCCGGATCAACGACGAGGTTCTCATAACGAACAGCGAGATCAGGCCCAGTTTCAAGGACGAACCCGAGGTCGTCGGCGGGTTGCGCATCTTCGACAACACCGACCCCGTGCACCCCAAATTCATCAACTATGTCGAGGTGGACGGGTTCGGCATCCACCGCCCGATCTACGACCGCAAGAGAAAGTTGATGTACAGCTCGGGGTTCAGGGATGGCTACGAGGGAAAGGTGCTCCTCGTCCACGACATGAAGGACCCCTGGGCGCCCGAGTTCATCGGTCTCGGCTGGCTCGAGGGCCAGAAGGATGGCGAGTCGCCCAGCTGGGACCCCGAGATCGTCGGAGACGGCGCCTGGATTCACGAGGGAAACCCCTTCGGCAACTATGTCACCTGCGGCTACTGGGACAGCGGCATCGTGATGTTCGACCTCACCGACCCCGCCAAGCCCGAGTTCATGTGGCGCCAGAACCCGCACGAGACCCACGGCTGGCCGGGATGCTATCACAGTTTCCTCGTCCCGGACGGCTCGGAGTTCGCCATCGTGACGCACGAGACGACGACGGTGAACTGCGACCATCCGCCCGCCTTCGTGACTTTCTACGACATGCGGAACATCAACAATCCGATTCCGGTAAGCACCTTCATGCCCCATGAAACCGATCCCATCGAGATGCGTCCCGTCGACAAGAAATGGTCCCAGACGGGTTCGCGCTACGGGGCGCACAACGTCTGGCTCGACATGACCAAGGACGATCTGATGTACATCTGCTGGTTCAACGCCGGGCTGCGGATCGTGGACTGGTCGAATCCCTTCAGTCCCAAGGAGGTGGGCTACTACATTCCGGAGGGAACGAAGGAGCGCTGCTGCCCCCAGAGCAACGATGTCCAGGTCGATAAGGACACCGGCCTGATCTACGTCGCCGACCGCTGGGGTCTCGGCCTCCACATCCTCGAATATACGGGTTAGCTTTTGGAGCCCACCCGGGCGAATTCGGAAACCCGCGCCGCCGCGATTTTTGTCGCGCCGGCGCGGGTTTTTCGCTTCNGGAGGCCGGGTGGTTTTTTTGAGCTTGGACATTGGCGGCAGGTCCGGCCGTTCGCGATGAAAACGGCCTTGGATTTCCCGGAGGGATTTTCAGGGCGGGTAATTGCTTCAATTTGGAATTATACTGACGGCGGATCCAAGAGCGGTGGACCTCCGAGGGGTGGACCCCCGAGTCGGGGGTCCCCACCCACCACCCGCCCCGAAACCTCCGGTGATCAGGAGTGCCTTGAGAGATGCAATCGAGCCGGCTGTGCGGCAATGAGGCTTTTGACGGCTTTCGGAGCAGGTGGGCGAGGTGAGTCCGGGGAGCGGGCAATTGCCTGACGAGCGTCCGGAAGGCCCGGCGGAAGTGCCACTGGACTCCTCCCTCGATACGGCGATCGGCTACTTCAACTCCGGCAAGCTCGCCGAGGCGGAGGAGGCCTTCAAGAAAATATTGGCCTTCGTGGAGGAAGCGCAAAAGGCGGGCGGCGGGAGCGGCGTCGCCCCCCTTCAAGCCAATATTTACAATATTCTGGGGCTCTCGCTTCAGATGCAGGGCAAGCTGGACGAAGCGGCCGAGTCTTTTGAAAAATCAATTTTCATCAATCTGTATGGGTTCAGAACCTAGTGGACCATTTGGGGTGATACGCTAAGAGACACTTTCTGACCAATTCATCTTTGTAAGGAGCGTGAGATGAGCA
>NYYB01000154.1 GCA_002685755.1 Nitrospinota bacterium | reverse complement strand
TTGCGTCGCCGAGGCGATCGGCACCTTCGGACTCTGTTTTATCGGTGCAGGTTCTATCATTTTGGACGCGAAAATAGGCGGGGGGGTGGGGCTCATTGGCATCGCCCTCGCGCACGGGGTGATTCTCTCCATCATGATTTCCGCCCTCGGCGGCGTATCGGGCGGGCACTTCAACCCGGCGGTGACCATAGGTTTTCTCGTAACAAAAAAACAAGAGGTCGGAGAAGGCATTTCCTACATTATCAGCCAGCTCGTTGGAGGCACAGTCGCCGGCCTCCTGCTGAGGGCCATTTATGCGCCTGAGGTATGGCAAAAAGTTCACCTTGGCACCCCCATGCTGGGCGAAGGCGTGAGCGTCGGAACGGGAATACTGGTCGAAATCGTTCTCACATTTTTCCTTGTTACCGCGATTTGGGGCACCGCGGTGGACGACCGCAAGCCTGATATCGGCGGGTTCGGAATCGGTCTGACCCTTACGGCCGACATTCTCATGGGCGGACCTCTTACCGGCGCCTCGATGAATCCTGCCCGCACTTTCGGTCCCGCCCTCGCCGGAGGTGGATTCGACAGCCATCTCGTTTACTGGATAGGCCCGATAATAGGAGCCGTGATCGCCGCTGTTCTCTACAACAATATTTTAATCAAGAAAGACTAAGCCGCCTCCCAGCCGGGCCTGTTTCCTTTCCCGGCCGGCCGGAGTTCCGGGCTTCACTGAAAAAAAGCGGCGGTCAGGAAATCTCCTGGCCGCCGCTATTGTTTTCAGGTCCGAACCGCCGGAATCAGGCCATTACAGCCTCGCCTACAAGGCCGTAGGATTTTGCAAAGGCCTCAAGTTTTTTGAGGTTCTCCGCCGACGGCGGGCACAGGGGCAAACGGAACTCGAGATTGCATTTCCCCATGAAGTGAAGAGTCGCCTTCGCCGGGATGGGATTCGACTCGATGAACATCATCTTGTTCAACTCCCACATTTTATAGTGCAACTCCAAAGCACGGCCGGTGTCGCCGTCCAGTTGGGCCTGGCACATTTCGGAGACATCCGCGGGGGCGACATTGGCCGTAACCGAAATAGTCCCCTTCCCTCCCATCATCATGAGAGGCAAATTCACGAAATCATCTCCCGAGAGGACGGTGAAGTCATCCGGACATTGATCGATGACGCTGCAAATCATCTTGAGATCACCGCTTGCCTCTTTGATCGCGGCGATATTCGGAATTTCAGCCAAGCGAGCGATCGTCTCGGGGGCAATATTGATTACTGTCCGGCCGGGGACATTGTAGACCACGATCGGAATATCGGCCGACTCCGCCACCGCCTTGAAATGCTGGTAAAGCCCTTCCTGGGTCGGTTTATTGTAATAGGGAACAACAACGAGAGCGCCGTTCGCGCCCGCCGATTTGGCAAACTGCGTCCGCCGGACCGCCTCGGCCGTACTGTTCGAGCCGGAACCCGCAATCACCGGAATCCGGCCGTCCACTCGTTTGATGATAAGATCGATTACGGCATCCTGCTCTTCGTGGCTGAGAGTGACGGCCTCCCCCGTCGTCCCGCAGGCAACAATCCCGTGAGTGCCGTTTTCCAAATGAAAATCGACGAGTGCGCGGATCCCGTCCTCATCCACCTTCCCATCCCGGAAGGGGGTGACTATTGCCACATTAGAGCCTTCAAACATCACCGTTCCTCCTCAGATACATAAATTCCCCCTTCGGCGCGGTCCAACCCCTCCCACTGACTCGGAGTACCCGCAAGATATCCCGGCGCCGAATAAACCTCTTGATTTCCATATCATTCGGCAAATCCTAGCAAACACACCCCCCACGCGCTAGCGTATATTTTCACCAATTTTTCCTGCCACCCAGCGGGATTTCAGAGATTGTGGCCTCCCCATTGCCCCTCAATTTCATTCCTGGCCCAAATGGGCGCCCCAAAATAATATTCTCCTTGACCCGTCCCCTAAAAAGCATTAAAATACCCATGTAAATTAACTAGATAACCCTTCGCTCCAAGAATTTGCATCAAATATTGCTTTCGCCCGAAAAATTCTTCTTGGGGTCAATTGATGAAGATATCCCTCTGTCGTTTCGCGCTAAATTCCCGCTTCCTGGTGATTCTCCTCACTTCAGCCTCCTTCATAACCCTGTCCACTGCTCAATGGAGCGAGGCGAAGAGCGCTAAAAAATCAAGGCCCTACCGCTCGGCTTTGCTGATCGAGGCGGATACCGGTCAGGTTCTCAAGGCTTTTCGCCAGCGCGAGCGGGTTATCCCCGCCTCCCTCGTCAAGATGATGACCACCCTCATCACCCTCGAAAGGGTAAAGGAAAAATCCATCAGCCTGAGGGACACCATTACGGTAACGAAAAAAGCTTCCCGGATAGGAGGCCAGCAGGTCTATTTGAAACAGGGGGAGAAATTTTCGCTCAATGACCTTCTCAAAGCCGTGGCCATCAGCTCCGCGAACGACGCCGCATACGCCGTAGCCGAACATGTTGCCGGCGATGCGGGAATATTCACCCAAATCATGAATGAACGCGCCCGGCAGCTTGGGATGACCGACACAAATTTTGTCAATGTCCACGGCCTCCCGCCCGGACGAAGAAAACCACCCAACAAAACAAGCGCCCGTGACATAGCTAAACTGGCGAGAGCGCTTTTGAAATTCCCTATCGTCACGCAGTGGGGAAAGACCAAACGGGCTCCGTTTCGGAACGGAAAGTTCATCCTTACAAATACCAACCGTCTCGTGGGCCGGTTTCGCGGCCTCGATGGCCTCAAAACCGGCTCTTACCGGAAAGCAGGCTACAGCATCGTCGCCACCGCCAAACAAAAAGATCTCCGTCTGATAGCGATCATCCTCAGCTCGGGTCACCCCCGCCGTAGATTTTCCGAGGCGAAACGCCTGCTCGCATGGGGATTCGCGAACTTTCGTTGGTATGACGGACAAAAATCCGAGAAAAAAACCAGCTATACGGTGAAAGTCAAACGCGGTCAGAAGACCATTATACATCTGAGGTCTAAAAGTAAATTTCGTAGGCTCTTCCGGCGGGGACAGGAAAAAAATATTACGGTCCGGAAAGAGATCCCCGCCTCGGTTGCCGCTCCCGTCCAGGCAGGACAACAAGTGGGCCGTCTTGTTTACGAACTTCACGGAAAAAAAATGGGTGAGGTTTTACTCGCCGCCGGGGAATCGGTCGATCGCCTTAGCTTCCTGCAAACGATCATCCGCCTTCAGTAGATTCAGTCTCCCGCGCTCCCATGAATGGAAGCGACATGACGAAATAGGCGAGCATGACCACCTCCGAATCGCCGTAGTTATATTCAAATAGTCCAGCGATGAAAAATCCGGTAATAGCCGAGAGCCCCGCGACACTCAAGTAACGCCTCTCGAACCCCGCTTCTCCATACCCTTTCAAGCGCCTTACCCCGGCGACGAAAAACGCACCCATGAACCACATCCAGGCCACAAATCCCGGTATCCCGCGTTCGGCAGCGATATGCAGCGGGTTGTTGTGCAAATGCCCCGTGCGTTTCTTCATCGCCTCCGGATTGGCGTACCGGGAGTAGGTTCGTTTGATCATGTCAAGACCGGTCCCGAGGAGCGGCCGGTCCCTGACCATCTCCATCCCGCTTTTCCACATAAACACGCGCTCCCGGGTTGAAGGATCCTTCATATCCCCGATGCTAAAGAGCCGGTCGCGGATCGAAGCCGGAGAAAAAATGAGGACGAGTGCCGTGAGAGAGGCTATCAGAACGATGCCTTTAATACTTCGCGCCACGAGAGCGGCGCACAATGCCGCGGCGCCAAAGCCAATCCAAGCATTCCGGCTAAAAGTGGACATCAGAGCGGCAATGATCACGATGCTTGCGGCCCCGGCCAATCCTTTGCTCACGCTCCCCTCGGAGGTGATGAAGTACGAGACAGCCATGGCGCCCGCAATGACAAGATATCCTCCCAACGTCATGTAAATACTGAAAAAACCCGACATCCGGTTCGCCAATCCCACGGGCTGCATAAAAGCGACACCCAGGGTGAACACAGAGGCTACCGCCGCCGCTGAGAGAAGGGCTTTTACCAGCCACAGCGCCTCCCTCTCGCTCAAAACCGTGTTCAGCGCGAAATAAAAGATGAGTACCTGAAAAAGCTGTTTCGCATCCTTCAGACTGCGGCCCGGATCGTCCGAAAAGGCGGCGCTTATCAGCGTCAGGGCAACCAAGAGGGCGATGGGGCGCCACAGCGGGAGCTGAAATCCGGACGGCCCGCCTTCCAATCTCAGGGATACGAGCCAGGAGGCGATGCCTGTGAACACAAAAATTTGTGAAATCGATATGGAGAAAGGAGCCGAGAACAAGTATCCGATCAAGCAAACCATCGACAGGCGGCTCAAGGGCGGCCGCCCCTTGATCCCCTCGGCAAACTCCCTAAGGGCGAGGCCCGCGGTCACTTCAAAACCTCGAATTCGAAATGCATGTCGTTGGCCGGGAAAATCCAGGAGAAATGCTTTTCGTAAATCCTGGGCGAGAACATACAAAGCGCCCGCGGGATGAGAGAGATTACCGAACGGCTGAAAATGAAGTGAAACTCTTTTGGGCGGAAAAGAACATCCGTATAAGTGGCTCCCTTGGTGGGGTGATCGGTGAAGCACTGAAAGGAACGGCTCGTTAAATGTAGATGGTGAACCGGATCGCTCCATGAATAAACACTCGAAACGTGCGCGACCGTGATAATCACCTTCGCGCCCGGCCTGGAGACTCTGTGGACCTCTTCCATTACCGAAACGATGTTTTTGAAGTGATCGATTGTCTGGAGGATATACACCTCATCGAACGAATTGTCGCGGAACGGGAACCGGAGCGCTTTGCCGTCCACGTCCATATCGCAGCATACTTTCGGCTTCGTCTGGAGCCGGATATCCACGCTCACGGCGCTTTCAACTTTTTTCCAGCCGCAGCCCACATCGAGAATTCTAGCCATAAGCCACCTCACGCAGGACAGCCTCATACTCTCCGGCCACGACACTCCATCGCCTCTCGTCGGCGCGCCGCCGGCCCTCCTCGCCCATCGATAGCGCCAGGGCGGGCGTGGTCAGGATGCGTATGATCGAGTCGGCCACCTCATCTGGCCGCTCCGGATTCACCAGCAGCCCCGACTTTCCATCGGCCACCGCCTCGGCGGAGCCGCCGCTCTTTCCTCCCACAACAGGCTTCCCGCAAGCGCCCGCTTCTATATGAGCGATCCCGAAAGCCTCGGCTTGGCCGGTGGCGGGATCTTCGCGCGAAGGCATCGCGAATACATCGCAGGCCTGATAGTAAGCGTGGTCCCCGCGACCCACCCTGCCGATGGGCACCTCTCCGGCAAATATCACCCTTTCCTCCATATTCAACTCCCGGGCCAGCGCCCACAACGGAACCGCTTCGGGACCCCCGCCAACGATCAGGCAAACGGCCTCGGGCACTTTATCGACGATTCGGGGAAGCGCCCTGATCACAGTGTCGAAACCCTTGACCGCCTGAAGCCGGCCCACCGAGAGGATAATCTTCTTTTCCTCCAGTCCGAAACGGCGGCGAACAATCTCGCCATCTTCGGGCGGGCCAAAAATATCCGGAGACACTCCGTTCGTTATCGCCTCCATTTTTTTCGCCCGGAGCCCGAGTTCTTTCAACCGCCCCAGAGCATACTGACTTACCGCGATGACAGCGTCCGCCCGCGATAGCGCCTCAATCAACTCTCCCCGGCGGCGAGACCCATACACCTCGTTCCCATGAACGATGACCGCGAAGGGCGTCCCCAGTTTTTGCGCCGCCAGAGCGGGCCTCAGAAAATCGGCCCGGTGGGTCAACAGGATCGCCTCCGGGCGGCTCCCGAAAACCTCGCCCATGAATTTAGGCCATAGAAGCGGCTTCCAGCCCACCCGGTGAACTTCGACGGGAATCCGCTCGTTTTCATATACAGGCTCGCCCTCACGCCCCCTGGCCAGCACCCGCACCAGGTTCCCTCTCTCGGCCAGAGCGCCCGCAAGACGCACGGAAAGAGTCTGCACACCGCCCACCGAGGGCGGATATGCCGAAGCGCATACGAGCAGGTTCACGGCGCGGCGGCTGCCGAGGAGGCGCCACTTTCCTCCCGGCTCTTTTCGGCGGCCACTTCCCGGTAAAGGGTCTCGGTCTGGTCGGCATTGGCCTCGACAGTGAACCTGGCGGCAACCTCGCGGGCGGCGGCGCCCATCCGGGCCGCCCTCGCCTCGTCCATGCAAATTCGGATAAGGCGGGCCGCCTCACCCGGGTCGGCCGGACTCTTCATCACAAGACCACTCTCCCCGTCCTCCACAATCTCCGCCCCGCCGCTGTAAGGGGAGAAAACGCAGGGAAGACCGCTCGCCAGCGCCTCAAGGCACACATTGCCGAACGGCTCGTAGAGCGTCGGAAAGACAAATACATCCGCCCCCCGGTAAAGCCGCTGCGGGGGAACATCGACTCCGCAAAAACGCACCCTATCCGATACGCCGAGGGAGCAGGCCATCCGCATATAAAGCCGAGTGTTTCCTCGTCCGGCCACGATGAGCCATGGCGCCCTTCCGGCGCGATTTTCCAACCGGGCGAACGCTTCGATCAAATATCTGAGACCCTTTCTGAAAAAACCGCTACCGACATAAAGAATGGCGAAAGCGCCTCGCGGCACACCGAGTTCGTCGCGAACAGTTTCCCGCTCGTCTCCGCTAGCCGGGCGAAACTCATCGAGATCCACGCCATTATAGATTACGGGCACGTCCTCCAAACCGAAGTGGCGCCGAATCTCCTCGGACCCCCTTCGGCTGATTGCCGTTACCCTTCGGGCCCCGTCGCCCCCCATGAGCCGGGCCTCCAACCGCAGGAGAACCCTGTGCAGCGGATCGAGACGCTTCAGGACCGATCTCCAACTCGCCATATACCGGGATGAAACCTCGAGCCACTCCCGGTGGACCCCCTCACCCGCGCGGTAAATGTCGCAGGAGAGTATCCGGTCGCAGGAATGCACCACGTCGAANCCCCCGACCTCCACCGCCACGGAAGCCATCGACGCGAAGGAGAGAACTTTCAGGAACGACAGTGGCCCCCGCACATTGACCTGATGGAAAGTCACCGAAGGGTGGGGAAGCTCCGGGCAGCGGCGGGCGATGATGTGAACATCGTGGCCTCTCCGGGCCAACTCTCGCGCCAACATCCAGACATAGCGCTCCACTCCGCCATTGCGGTGAACCGCCGACCGAATGAGAGCGATTTTCATGGGCGCTCCGGTTTCATTGGACAAGAGCGGGCCTACCGGCTTGCTGTTGGCTTTTTCGANATCAGATGCTGNCCGAGGGCCAAATGCACCAGCCCCGAGTTTTCAAAGNNGTGGATCGCGTCCTCGGGGCTTGAGANGATCGGCTCCCCGTGGAGGTTGTAGGATGTATTCAGAACGCCTCCTATCCCGGTCAGCCCCTCGAAAGCCTCAATCAGCCGGTAGTAGTCGGGATTATAGGAGTTTTCGACCATTTGGGGCCGGAGCGTACCGTCATAGGGATGACACGCCGCCGAGAGCTCCNCGCGCCCGAGCGGTGTGCTGTCGAATGTCAGCATCATGTAGGGCGAGAACAGCCCTTTGGGATTTTCCACATAATCACCCACCCTCCGATCGAGGATTGAGGGGGCGAATGGCATCCAGAAATCGCGGCTTTTGATCATTTTGTTGATATGGGAGACGACGCGAAAATCCTTCGGGTTGGCCAGAATCGAGCGGTTGCCCAAAGCGCGCGCACCGAACTCCTCGCGGCCCTTCACCCGGGCCACCACCTCTCCGATCGAAAGGAGCCGGGCCACCTCGGCCTCGATATCATCGAAACGGCGAACGGAATACGACCCGCCCACGCCCGTCTCCTCAATGGCTCGGGTGACACCCTCCTCGGAGGTTCCCCGCCCCAGATAGAGCGCCTTCAAAGGGACGCAAGAGCGCTTTCGCCCGCCTCCATCGCCTTCGGCATGAAACCAGTAGGCCGCGCCGATAGCGTTTGATTCGTCCCCGCAACTCGGCAAGACAAAAATTTTATCGATTTCGTCGAGAACCGACAATTTCTGGTTCGCCTTGACGTTCATGAATACCCCGCCGCTCAGCGCCACACGGCGCTCGCCCCCACCCCCGCTCGTGGCCTCGATTCCCGCCCGGACCCACTCGAGAAGCAGTTCCTCGAACAAATCCTGCGCGGCGCCGGCCACCCAATCGAAGCGGTGGCGAACCAGATTCTCCATCAAATGGCGAAAGCGTTCCCGGCGGACCTTCCACCTGAACTCGGGCGCCTCCCTGTTCTTGCGCTCGAATGCGATCATTTCCCTGAGTATGGCATATGATTTTTCCTTGCCATAATCCGGAGCATAGGGAGCAAGACCCATTACCTTGTATTCATGCTCGAGCTGGCGCATCCCCAGATACTGAGTGATAAGGCTATAAAAACTNCCCAGCGANCCCGCCGCGCTCGGAGAAGCGGCTATTCTGTCGATTCCTTTCGGGCCCGCGGTGTTCCAGGTGGCGCAAAGACCATCGCCCGAAGCGTCATTGGTCAGAACCGCCGTCGTTTCCATGTCGCCGCCGGCAAACGGCGAGGCATAGTAGGCCGCGGCCGCGTGCGCGGTATGGTGCTCGATAATGTAAATGTTATTTTTAGCGATTCCCAAATGATCGGCGATTTTCTGGAATCGCTCTTCGTTGGGCGTTAGCGTCTTGCCCCCGGCCTCACCCGAGATATTTAACTTCTGTCCCATGCGCCGGGCCTTGCGGCGGATCGGGCTTTTTTTCTTGATTCCCAGGTATTCGTCTATATACCCATCGTCCCGCGTCACCCGCTCAAACCACTCGGGATTCATCGCTTCGTGGCCCGCCAGCGCTACCGCGGACAGGTCGGCGCCCTGAATCTTTTCATGGTCAAGAAGAAACTCGACGGAACGCCCGGGGTAGGCGCTCTGATTCTTCACCCGCGTGAAGCGCTCCTCGCTTACACACCCCACAACTTCTCCGTCCTTGAGAAGGCAGGCCGTCGCCAAGTGGGAGTCGCTGATTCCCAGGATATATACGGGTCCATCGGCGCCGGATTTCACGCTGCCATCACCCCCCGGTCCCGTAGCGCTTGGCGGTAGATCGCCGCCATGTTGGCCGCCACCACCCGGCGATCGAACTCTTCCTCGGCCCGCCGCCGGGCCATTTCGCCCATCCGCCGCGCTTTTGCCGGGTCGGCGCGCAACGCCGACAGCGATGCCGCCAGCGCCTCGTCGTCGCCCGGCGGAACGAGGATACCCTCCCGGCCCTCCCGGACGATCTCGTCCGTGCACCCCACCCGACTCGCCACGACCGCGCGTCCGGCGGCTAGACAGTCGAAAAGAACCCGGCTCGTTCCCTCGGAGCGCATCGAAGGAAACACAAGGACATCACAGGCCGAAAAGGCTTCCGAGAGGCCCTCGAGATAACCTGTAACCACCGTACGATCCGCGACCCCCAATTCCCAAGCAAGGGATTTGAGATTATCCATGTCCTCTCCCTTTCCGAGAAGGAGGACCCAGGGGGCGTCACCACCCTCGGCGGACATCCGCGCCACCGCCCTCAAGAGAACGTCCTGGCCTTTCATCCACATCCGAAGGCTTCCCGCCACCCCGACCACCCATGCATCCGGAGGAATTCCCCACTCCTTTCGAAAAACGGCCCCATTCTCTTCCGGCGTATAGGCGGCGGCGTCCACTCCGCCCATTACCGTAGCGAACCGCTCCGGAGGAAAACCGACATCTTCAAGGTAGGCCGACTTGATTTTGTCGCAAACCGCCACCGTGCGATCCGTCCCGCGCCGGTATAGCCAGCGATTAAAAACGTGGCGGCGGACGGGAGCGAATATATGGCGGCTTCTCACCAGGACTGGCCCCCCCATCGGCCATGCGACAGCCGCAATCCAGTGCTCGATCCCCCGGTGAACATGCACCGCGTCCAAGGAGCGTTCACGGGCGAGAGCTCTCAGAAATCCAATGTCCCTAAAGTAGCTCGCCGGGCGGAAATTGTTGCTGGCCTCGATAAATCCGATCTCCTCGACACCCTCGCTCCGTGCCCGCTCGGCGACGGCGCGGCCGCCCTCCACTTCCCGGCAGAGCAGCAGAACCTGGTGGCCTGCTTCCTGAAGCCCGATACTCAAGCCCACCGCCGCCCAAGCGTCCGAACTCCAACCTCGGCAGGTGAGAATCTGCAAAACGGAGAGCGGGCGATCCGGCGCGGCCAGTTCTTCTTGCCATGCGATATCAATCGATTCACGATTCATGAAGTCGGTTCCGGCTCTTTGAGGGAAACGGACTCGGCTCCCGCCTCCTTCGGGGATGGCGGCTCGTCCTTGTCGGCGGCAAACTGCATCTCGCAGAGCCTGCGGTAGATTCCCCCGGCCGCCATCAATTCCTCGTGGCTCCCCCGCTCCACCATGCGTCCTTCTTCGAGAACGGCGATTTCACCGGCCCCTCGGACGGTGGCGAGACGATGGGCGACAACGATTGTGGTTCGCCCCTTCATCAGACGATCCAGCGCCTCCTGAATGATTTTTTCGCTCTCGGCGTCGAGTGCGCTCGTAGCCTCATCCAGCAGTAAAATCGGCGGGTCCTGAAGAATCGCACGGGCGATGGCGATTCGTTGCCGCTCACCGCCCGAGAGGCGCACACCGTCCTCCCCGAGCATCGTATCGTAGCCATCGGGCAACGCCTCGATAAAGGTATGAGCGTTCGCGGCCCGGGCGGCGTTCTCGATACTCTCGCGGGGTGCGGTTTCACCGGCTCCATAGGCGATATTTCCGACCACCGTATCGTCAAAGAGAATCACCTGTTGGCCCACCACCCCGATTCCGGAGCGCAGGCTTTTGAGGTCGAACTCGGCGCCGTCCACGCCATCGAAAGCAATATTTCCATTCGTTGGCGCATAAAAGCGGGGTATCAGGTCGAGAAGGGTGGTTTTCCCCGCGCCGCTCAGACCCACCAGGGCGAACACCCCGCCGGCGGGCACCTCGAAATTCAATTTTTTCAGAACGGCTCCGTCGCCGTAGTCGAAACCCACGTCCGAGAAGCGGATCCCCCACGAAAGGGATTTCATCTCCCGTCCGCCGGAGTTGAGGTCCTCGGCCGCATGGCTGTCCATTAACTCGAAGACCGATTGCCCCCCGGCGACCCCTTCCACCAGGGTGTGGTACACCCGCGAGAGAGATTTAATCGGGCTGTATATCATCCCGACCGCCACGAGAAAGCTCGAAAGCTGCCCTGGCGTCATCTCCCCCCGAATGACCATCCCCGCGCCGAGCCAGAGGACCAGCCCCCCCAAAACGCCCCCAATGGTCTCGACGATAGGCGGCGTCATCGCACGGATCCGCATGGCTTTCATGACGCGCCGGAAAAACGAAAGATTGGCTCGGCTGAACCGGGCCTCCTCGATCGCCTCGGCTCCGAACGCCTTGACCACCCGGATTCCCACGTAAGTTTCCTTCATCTGGGCGCTGATATCGCCCATCTTCCTTTGTGTGGAGCGGGTGACACGGCGAATTTTTTCGCCGAACACGGCGATGAGGGCGCCCACGGGCGGAACAATGACGATGAAGATAAGGGCCATCTTAGGATTCTGATAAATGGCCACGGCCAAAAGCCCCAGGAAGGTGAAAAGATGACGGCCCAAATCGCGAACCGCGCTCGAGGCCGCCTTTTGCATCAACGTGATGTCGTATGTGACCTTGGCCATCAACTCCCCGGTCGATTTGTCATCGAAGAAACTCATGGGAAGACCAAGAAGATGCCGGTGGAGCCCGTTCCGGATATCCATCACCACCCGCTGACCCACCCAGTACATGAAGTAGTTCTGGCAATAGGCGAGAACGCCCTTTAAGGCGTAGATTCCGGCCAAGCCCACCGAAAGGAGATAGGCCACCGAAATGTCCCTGGCGATGAGAACATCGTCCACCGCATAGCGGACCAGGAGCGCGGGAACGGCGTTGAACGCACCGACGAAAAGAGTGCACGCGACAGCAGCCGCAAACCGCGCGCGGTAGGGCTTCAGGTATTCGAGAATACGGCGGTAGGTCTGAAGCTGGCTCACCGCCGCATCTCCTTGGGCGACTGTGATATCCCCAGAACCTGGGCATAAACATTTTCGACCATCTCGCCCCGATATCCGTTATAGAAGTGCCGCTCCACCCGTTGCCGCCCGGCACGGCCGAACTGAATGCGCTTGCCCTTGTCGGTGACAAGGCTCTTGAACGCGGCCGACAGAGCGCCGGGATTATTCGGCGGCACGACATAGGATGTCACGACATCGCGGACCACCTCGTCGAGACCATTATGCGAGGTCACAACGCAGGGAATTCCCATCGCCATCGCCTCGAGCAGGGCCCGGCAGGTCCCTTCCGACCCCGGGGCGAGCAGGGTGAAGATGTCGAGCCCCGCGAGCACCTCGGGGAGTTCCTCCTCGATATAACCGGTGAAATGCACCTGCTCGTTCAGGCCCAATGAGCCAACACGCTCCTGAATAGCCGGGAGATATTCTCCCTTTCCGACGATCACAAGGTGAACCCCGGGCACCTCCACGGCGAGAAGGCGGAACGCTTCGAGAAGGGTTATGTATCCCCGGTCCGAGGCCAGGCGGGAGACAATCCCTATGAGGGTCGCCTTGGTGGGAAGCTTCAGGAAATCCCGCCCATTAACGCGGGATTCAATCGAGGCCGGTCGGAAGCGCTCGATATCCACCCCGCCCCGGACCATGTGGAGCCGGCCGGCTGGAACCTGCAACTGGTTTTTCAGGATTCCGGCGATATGGCTGTTCACGCCGATAACGCCGTCCGTCGAACGGTTAAAAAGGTATTTGTTGAAGATGTTCGCTTTCGCCGCCCGAGGGTTGTGAACCGTTCGTACAAGGCGAGGCCGGCCTTTTGCTCTTTGAATGGCGAAGTAACTCAGCCAGTGGTCGGCCGAAAGATGACAGTGAACGATATCGGCGCCGACCTTATCGATGAGACGGGCCAGGGCCCCGACGGAGCCCCAAATCCGCGCGGGGCTCAGGCTCCGTGTGGGGTCCACATCCTCGATCCGTGGGTAGCCGGCCGCCTCGGCCTGCGCTTCAAGCGCATCACCGCCCACGCAAACAAAATGCATGTTGTGTCCCCGCTTTCCCAGGGCATCGGTCAGGAAAAGAACGGGCTCGGCCGGACCCGTCCACCACGGACTGCTGATAACCTGGATGATTTTCAGTTGGCGCACTCCGATACCACCTCTTTATATATTTGCTCCGTCTCGTCCAGCATTTTTTCAATTGTGTGGTGTTCCCCAACGAACGATCTTCCCGAAGCGCCCATTTGTTCGAACCGGCCAGGCTCCCGGATTAATTCCCTCACAGCGCCGGCCATAGCGTCCGGATCTCCCGGAGGAACAACTATCCCCGCTCCCGCCGGGAGTATCGCCTCCGGGATACCGCCGATATCGGTACCGACAATGGCCACTCCCATGGCCATCGCCTGAAGAGCCACCTGGGGTATTCCCTCCGTCCGCGTCGAGGCGATCACCAAAAGATCGAGAGCGGCCATGACCTCTGGGATATCTTCACGGTAGCCAGTAAAGGTGACTGTGCCGTCCGCCAGTCCGAGCTGCTTCGCCTGCTCCTGGAAGATTTCCCCCCAGTGCCCCTCTCCGACGACAAAAAATCGGGTGGCGTTTCCTTCTTCTTTGACAAGCCGGGCCGCGGCCAGAAAATGCTCCACCCCTTTACTCTTTCTAAGGTTGGCGACAAGCCCCACCACCGGGATTCCGTCGGGCACGCCGAATTCCGCTCGAAAAGAAGCGCCGGAGACTTCCCCGTTAAACCGGGAAATATCCACGCCCGTGGGAAGTACGGAAACCTTCGAAAACTCGCATAAACCGGCTTCGGCCAGCATCCGGCGAGTGAGATCCGCCGTCGTCATTATCCGGCTCGGAAGGCGATAAGCCCAATTGAAAAGATGACCACTGACAGGGATCGATACATGACGTGTCCTGACGACCGGGACACCCAGCAACCGGCCCACCAGCCCGGCCAGCCAGCTGTCCTTGCTGGAATGCGTGTGTATGACGTCGGGGCGGATTTCCCGAATCAGGGATAGGAGCCGCGCGAAAGCCACCGGATCCCAACTGGTTCTCATTCGCACACTTCGATAGGGTACGCCGCTTTGCCCCGCTTCCCGTCCAATCAGACTCTCGGGTTGACCCACAACGAGGACACGGTGCCCTCTTTTTCGGAGGAAGGCCGCCTCGAGGAGGATGCGTTTTTCCTGCCCCCCCAAGCCGGGAGAGGCCTCCGTATGGAGAATGTTAAGTGGTTTCACGCCCTCGGCGCCTCTCCCAGAGGAAGGCGGACCGCATAAAAACATAGTAGGCATAACCGGCCGAGACGATGAATCCTTCGCGCCCATCCCGCCAGCCGCCCTTGAGAAAATATCCCTTCATAAATCGCCAAATCGGGCGAACGACAAAATCGGCGGCGCCGGGTTTGCGTCCCTTCGAGTGGAGTTCCTCGGCCGCCAGCACGGCATAGCGCATCTGCCGGTCAAAAAATTCGCCGATATCGCTATAGCTGTGATGTTCGAGGGGCTCGGCGAGAGAGGCCACTTCTCCGTTTACGTCCACCGATTCGTGAACCTGCTTTTCATTGAAACGGCCCAGTTCCCTTCGAAAAAGACGGACCTGGTGGTCCGGCCAGTGGTCCCCGTGGCGAAGCCATTTTCCGAAAAAAATGTTTTTACGGGGGAGGCGGTAGCCATCGGCCGGCCCATTGCCGTTGAGGACCTTTAAAATCTCCTCCCGAAGAGCCCCGGTGACAACCTCATCCGCATCGAGACTCAGTATCCAGGGATGGCTCGTCTTTTCGAGCGCCGTGTTTTTCTGGGCCGAGTAGCCCATCCAGGGAGCCTCGAGGACCGTTGCGCCGCGTCCGCGGCAGATGGCCTGCGTTCCGTCCTCACTTTCGCCGTCGATGACGATGACTTCATCCGCCCAAGCCACGCTGTCGAGGCAAGCCCCGATTCGGGCGGCCTCGTTCTTCGCGACGATGGCTACGCTTACAGGCTGGCGCTTCGCTCCAGCCTCCGGGCCCACCGCCGGGTCGCCTCGGCACTCGGCCACCTCCGGGGTCACCTAGCCTTTCTCCTGGCTCTTTTCCCACTCATCTAGCGGTATGGCCTCATCCACCAACATGATGGGAATATCGTCCTGAATCCGATAGACAAGCTTCGAATCCTTGCAGATGAGGAAATTCCCGTCTTCACTAAGCTCCAGAGGCTTCTTGCTCACGGGACATGCAAGAATTTCAAGCAACTCCTTATCGATGGTCATCTCTTTATTCTCCCTAAGAGCCATTCATGCTCGGCCTTGAGACCTTCGCTCAATTTCGTTTTCGGCTGAAATCCAATTTCCGCTCTCGCCAGAGAGGTATCCGCCCAAGTGTGGCGAACGTCCCCTTTCTGGACATCCTCTCGAATCTCTTCGAGCGGGGCGCCCTGAATCTCGCCCATCAGGGAAATCACTTCATTCAACGTAGCCCGGTGCCCCCCGCCGATATTGTAAACTGACCCGGCCTTCCCCTTCATCATGGCCTGATAATTCCCTTCGGCGGCATCGCCCACGAAGGTGAAATCCCGGCTCTGCTCCCCGTCACCGTATACCGAGATCGGCTTCCCCTCGATTCCTGCCGTGAGAAACCGGCGAAACGCCATATCCGGCCGCTGGCGAGGGCCATATACGGTGAAGTAGCGGAGGGACACCGTACGGACTCCGAAATTCCTGTAATACAGATAGCAAAGGTGCTCTCCGGCCAGTTTGGATACACCGTAGGGCGATACCGGTCTTGGAACGGCCTCCTCTTTAGTCGGCCCCTCAAGCGCGTCTCCGTAGATTGACGAGGAGGAAGCATAAACAAAAGCCTTGTGCTTCCGGTCCCGGCAAGCTTCTAAAAGCCGCTGGGTCGCAAGGCTGTTGTCATCGAGGTAAACCGAAAAAGCCTTCCCCCAGCTATCGCGGACACCGGCCTGGGCCGCCAGATGAAAAACGCCGTCCACCTTGGACACGATTTCCTCGAGCGAATCCTTGCTCAAATCCATCTCGATGAAATCAAACCCGTCCGTATCCCGAAGCGCCTGAAGATTCGCCTCCTTGTCCTCTCTCTCGTAAAAGGTTGAAAACCGATCCACGCCGACGACCCGGGCTCCATCACCGAGCAAGCGCTCGCACAGATGTGAACCGATAAACCCGGCGGCGCCGGTCACTAAAAATCGATCCATTTAAAAACTCCGTTTATTTTCGCATACTTAGCGGGATTTTTCATGGGTATTCCACAGATTCCGAATAGCCAGTATCGCTTTATCCGCACCAATAAGGTCAAGGCACTCAATGTCCGGGCAGGTCCTGCCATAGCAACCACTACAGGCAAGGCGGTGGTGAAGAACGGCATGCCCCGCTCCCCAAGGGCCATTGCGCCAGGGTTCGGTCGGTCCAAACAGTGCCAGGCACTTCACCCCAAGGGCCGCCGCCAGATGGAGCGGTCCCGTATCGCCCCCGGCAAAGACATCCGCCCGCCGAATCAGTGCCATGAGTTGACGGATGCCGGTCGGAGGGGCCAGGGCGGCGCGGGTTTGCATGGCCTCCGCCACCACCTGGGCCTCTTCTTCCTCTCCGGGCCCCCAGGTCAGCAGGGTGCGACCGGCCGAAATCCTCGCCCATGCGTCGCCGAGGGCGGCATAGCGTCCGGCTTCCCATCGCTTCGTCTCCCATCCCGCGCCAGGATGCATGATCAGAAGCGGGTGGCGGGACAGCAAACCCTCCCGGCGAAGCCAGGATTCCGCCTCTTCCCCTTCACCGGCCCGCTCGGGAAGCGGAAAACGAATCTCGCCGTCCAGCGGCCGGGATACACCGAGGGGGCCGAGCAGGGAAAGATTTTTTTCGATGACATGGTGAGGGCCCTCGATAGCCCTCGCCCGATGAGTCGTAAAAACGACGTTCAGCCCTTCCCGGCAAGCGCGTTGCTCGAAACCGATTCGCATCCTCGCGCCCGAAGCCCAGGAAATTACCCCGCTTTTAATCAAACCCTGCGCATCGATGGCGACGTCGGCCCCTGGACTATTGAGAAGATCGAAGGTCCGGCGGAGTTCCGAAGGGATTCCCAGGAGACCCCTCCCTCTCCAGGATTTCGAATCCACAACAACCACCTGATCAATATCGGGGTTTTCCTCGAGAAGTACGCTCGGCCCCGGCGCTACCGCCCAGAAGATCTTGGACGACGGAAAAGCGTCCCGGACCGCACCGGCCAGCGGAAGGGTATGAATGACGTCTCCAACGGCGCCGAGACGCACGAGGAGGAACCGATCGGTCATCTTGCTTCGGGCGGGCCTGTGCGCGATCCGATTTCCGTTGAAGAATGGTCTTTGGGATCACCGCAGATGGCCACTTCCCCGCCATAACTTTTCACCGTCTCGCGCTCCGGAACGGTTTCGGCGGTGTAGTCGGTTCCTTTTGCATGGACATGGGGTTTCAACGCAAGGAGGAGACTCGAAACATTGTCTTCATCGAACAAAACAAGATAGTCCACCATCTCAAGGGCGGAGAGGATCTCGAGACGCTCGTCCTGGGCGGTGTAGGGCCTTCCCTCTCCCTTGAGCCGCCGGGCCGACTCATCCGAATTCACGGCGAGAATCAGGGCATCGCCCAAAGCGCTCGCCTCGCGGAGATAGCGCACGTGGCCGGCGTGGATCAAGTCAAAGCAGCCGTTCGTGAATATCACACGTTTTCCGGCTTTCTTGTCGCGCTCCACCGCCTCCACGAGTTCATCCGCCGTGAGAAGCTTTCCGCCGAAGGAGCCAATTCTATCGTTCAACTCCGGTCCCCCTCCAGAGTCCCGAGAAGCTCATCGCGGTAAACCGTCGCCGTACCCCGTTTCATAACAACAAGTCCCGCCGCCCGATTGGCGATTTCGGCCGCGTCCGGCGGCGGCGCACCGGCGGCCAGCGAGAGCGTGAACGCGGAAATTACCGTGTCCCCCGCTCCCGTTACGTCCGAGGCTTCCTCGGACCCGAATACGGGGATATCCTTCCTTGTCCCGCCGCTTTCGAATACGCTCATCCCTTTACTCCCACGGGTGATGAGCACCGCGCGAGCCCCGGTCCGCTCCAGCAGGGCCGCTCCCGCATCGCCCAAACGATCCCCCTCGGGAACGTAGCCGAGAAGCCTCTCGACCTCTTCCTCGTTCGGAGTGATCGCCGTTATTCCCTCATATGTGTCGGCGCGGTGGCGGCTATCCACAGTGACGATCATCTCCCGCGCCAGACGGCCCGCGGCCTCCCGGACAGCATCGGTCACTACTCCCAGGCCGTAGTCGGAGACGATCAATGCGTTTACACCATCGCCCGGAAGCGCATCGAGCGCACCGAGAATCCGGGCCTCAAGCTTTCCGACCACCTCCAGCTGGCGTTCGTGATCGATCCGAATCACCTGCTGGCGGCTGGTGTTTCGCCCACCGGCCATGATGCGCATCTTGGTCGGGGTGAACCTCCCCTTCTCGAGAATAAGATTCCCGGCTTCGACCCCGCCCGCTTCGGCGGCGTGCCTCAGCGCCTCGCCGTTCGCGTCAGCACCGAGGGCGCCGATGGCCGCAACCTTCCCGCCGAGAGAGGCCGCGTTCATGGCGGCGTTTCCCCCACCACCGGGGAGAATTTCCCGCGAGTTGAAGTCGAGAACGATTATCGGAGCCTCACGGCTGATTCGGGAAGTATCTCCGTGGATAAATTCATCGGCGATATAGTCGCCCACCACCGCTACCCGTAGCGAAGGAAACCGTTCGACGTACTCGCGAAGGGACTGACTCATCTTTTCCCCTCATTCCTTTCCTCGAGAATCAACTGGACGGCATGATAGGCGTCTTCGGCACAGATGTCCGGCTCGCGGGCCCAACCGCCGCCGAAGTGATCCCGCGAGCCGCGCCCATAACCGGTGAGCACATAAGCGCCTCGGCAGCCCGCGGCCCATCCGCATTCCATATCGGAATATTTATCCCCGATCATATAGGAGCGCTCGAGGTCGACACCGTGATCCTTCGCGGCCTGGAGGAGCATACCGGGTTTGGGCTTTCTCAGGTCCGAGTCCACGGCCAAGACAGGGTCATCGGAGCTTGGATGGTAGGGACACAGATAGATGGCATCGAGGTGCGCACCCTGACGCGCCAACTCCGCTTCGAGCTTTTCGTGAACGCGCCCGATCATTTCCACCGGAAAATAACCCCGCGCCGCGCCCGCCTGATTCGTCGCCAAAATCGCCAGCAGTCCCGCTTCGTTCACGCACCTCACCGCCGCCGCCGACCGGGGATAGAGCTTATAATCGTCCAGGTGAGTGATATACCCGGCATCGCGGTTCAGAACGCCGTCCCGGTCGAAAAAAATCGCCGCGCGCCCGCTCATTTTGGAGTCTCCGCAGGCCTGACGGGGAGAGCGTTCGCCAGAATCTCTTCCACCTCTTCGGCAACCTCCTCCGGGGAAATTTCCTTCATGCATCGATGGTGCCCAAGCGGACACACCCGCTCAAAACACGGACTGCACTCCATTTCGCGACGAAGGTGGCGGTGCGCTTTCCCCAGGGGAGC